>NZ_QEQK01000004.1 GCF_003151135.1 Abyssibacter profundi | reverse complement strand
AACGACAACGCAGGATCGCGGGAAAACCGGCCCGTTCCGTCTGGATTGCGCCTGCAAACAGGCCAGACTGCGTTGCTCGTCGCTCATTTGGAATGACCAAACTTCGCTCCTCGCGCCTTGCCTGGCCTGTTTGCAGGCAGCAACTTGGTGGTGCGAATAGATCACTGCTTCCCTAACTTGAACTTCCCCGGCGGCGTCGGCATAAGACAGAGATGGGGCACGCTCATCACGATCATTCACACGCCGAGACTGCGGCGCCCACCAGCGGTCGGGTCTTGTGGCTCGGACTGCTGATCACAGCCGGATTTGCGCTGGTTGAGGCATTGGCAGGCTGGTGGTCGTCCTCACTGGCCCTGATGGGCGATGCCGGGCACATGCTGACCGACGCCTCGGCGCTGGGCATCGGGGCGCTGGCGGCGCGTTTTTCCCGGGTCGGGCCCAACCGCCGCTATAGCTATGGGCTGAAACGGGCCGAGCTGGTCGGGGCATTGATCAATGTGTTGTTCATGTACGCCGTGGTGGGTTTGATCGCCGTGGCGGCGTTGCGGCGGCTGAACGATCCCGTCGCGGTGGACGCCATCACCGTGGTCGGAATCGGCCTGCTGGGCTTGCTGGTGAACGTCATCGTGGCTTGGCTACTGCATCGGGGGGAGCAAACGCTCAACACGCGTGGAGCGATGTTGCATGTCATGGGCGATTTACTGGGATCACTGGCCGCCGTGGTCGCAGGCTTGGTCATCCTGGGGACGAGCTGGATGCCCATCGACCCGATCTTGTCGCTGCTGGTCTGCGCCCTGATCGTGGTGTCCTCCACCCGGCTATTGCTCAGCGCGCTCAACGTGGTCATGGCGGCTGTCCCAGACGGTTTGGATTTAGACGACATCACGCAGGCCATGGAGGCTTGCGATCCGGCCGTGCACAGCATTCACCATGTGCATGTATGGGCGTTGTCGTCGTCGACCACGGCATTGTCGGCGCATGTCGAGGTGGACGATCTCACTCGCTGGCCAGCAATTCAGACAGCGATCGCCACCTGCCTGGAGCGGCGCTTCGGAATCGATCATCCGACCTTGCAACCGGAGCTTCGATCGGCTTCAGCCGTCTGTCGACCCTGCTAGAGAGGTTGCGACGCCCCCTGGGTGGTTGGTAATCCACAGACATTGGTAGGGCGCCATTTCGACGCTGTGCCAGACATCACCGAGTGGTTGATCGCTGATCAACTCATACCAGGGTTCGTTGCGCATCAGGTTCAGATCGGCCAGTGCCAGCTGCTGCGGCTCGGGGGTTAGGTTGTGAATGCAGAACACGCATTGTTCCCGGTCCCGACTCTGGCGCCAGAATGCGAACAGGCCCTCCTGTAGCTGCAAGGTGAACTGGGTTGCGTTGGGGTGGAAGGCGGGCTGCTGTCGACGCAGGTGTAAGAGCCTGGACATACGCGAGAACACCTGCGCATGCGAACTGTCCGGATCGGCCAGGCAGGCGTCCAGTTCGTCAACCATCCAGGTCGCGCGATTGATGCTGCGGTTACGCCCGGTGCGTTCGACAGCCGCGTGATCATTGCCGGTGCCAAGCAGGCTGTGGATATACAGGCCGGGAATCCCTTCCAGCGCCAGCATGACGGCATGGGCGCAGATAAACCGCTCCAGCTGCCACGCATCTTCGCCAGCGACCGTGCCTCTGCAGGCATCCCATAATGCAATGTTGATTTCGTAAGGGGATTCCTTGCCGCCGGCAACCGTACGCGAGGAGATTCGACCGCCGAAGCGCTGCATGGCGGCCACCATGGCATCTCGTTCGGCATCATCCAGCAAGCCTTCCACCGGACGCAGGCCGATTCCGTCGTGAGACGCTAGGAAGTTGAAGTAGGTGGTGCCATCACGGGCCGGCGGCATGCTCATCATCCAGGCCCGCAGGTGCCGGGTATTGCCGGTACAAAGCGCATGCAGCAACAGCGGCGGCAGCGAAAAATTGTAAATGAGATGCGCCTCATTGGCGTTGCCGAAGTAGGCGAGGTTTTCAAAAACTGGGACGTTGGTTTCGGTGATGATCCATGCGTCGGGACAGGCGTGCTCCACCAACGTTCGCAGCAGCCTGACGACTTCGTGGGCCTCGGGCAGGTTGAGGCAGCTGGTCCCTGCGGTCTTCCAGACATACCCGACCGCGTCCAACCGGAAGGCACGAACACCGCGATCCAGGTAATGACGAAAGAGGCGGATGACCTCGAACATCAGTGCCGGGTTGGCGAAATTGAGATCGATCTGGTCGTGTCCAAAGGTGCACCACACATGGCGCGGGCCTGCCTTGGTGTTCACGGGGCGAAGCAGGGGGCTGGTCCGCGGACGCGCCACGGCTCTGAGATCATCATCGGGACTGGCTTCGACAAAGTAGCCGGTACCGGGACTCAGACCTGCCTGATAGTTCGTGAACCAGGGATGAGCCGCCGAGCAATGGTTGATGACGCAGTCGCCCATGACACGGAACTGCTGGCTGATTCTGCGGATATCCTCCCAGTCTCCAAGGTCTGGATGGACCCGCTCATAATCGGAGACGGCAAACCCATCGTCCGAGGTCCAGGGGTAAAACGGCAAGATATGGACCGCAGAGACAATGTCCTTCAGGTGCCGATCCATGAAGTCCGCCAGGCAGTCGAGCGGCGGGTTGTTCGGCGAGCGGATGCTGTCCCCGTAGGAAATCACCACTGCATCGCGTTCGTCCCATAGGTTGCGACGGCCGGGTGGGGTGGCCACTTCCGGGTCCAGTCGCATGGCTGCAATGGCCGCCTCGATGAGTTCAGCGGTGTTGTGGTCCGGGTACAGCAGACGCAGATGATCGTGTAGGCGGTCTCGCAGCCGCCACTGTGGCGGCCGGTTAGCGGTAGTCGTCATGGTCGGCCTCGACGGCATCGTACAGCTGCTCCAGCACGTCCGGCATGGCGGACCGTACGCGACTCCAGCTGGGGATGAACGGGGTTTCCATCGGATTCTTCAGGAAGATTTCGCCGGCCTTGACGATGTTCTTTGCGAACAGCTCGACCGCCTGTTCCTCACGGTGATTGTCGAACTGCAGCCCGTTGACACGTGCATCTGCGGCATAGGTGCTGACAAAATCCAGTGCCACCCGGTAATAGGTGGCCTTGATCGAGCGGAAGCTTTCGGTGGTGAAGACGACGCCATTGGTGGCGAGCTTGCGGTAGATCGCCTTGATGATGTCGATGGACATCTTGGCCAGGCCGCCGCTGTCATCATGGGCTGACAGCGCCTTGTGCTTGTGGTCGTACTGCTCGGCGATATCGATCTGGCAGAGCCGATTGGTCGAGTAGTTCCGGTACATCTCGGACAGCACGCCGATCTCCAGCCCCCAGTCGGTCGGAATCCGCAGGTCGGTTAGCACCCCGGTGCGTAGCGAGAATTCGCCGGCCAGGGCGTAGCGAAAACTGTCCAGATAATCGAGGTATTCCAGCGGCCCGAAGATCTTGCGCAGGGTGCGGATCAGCGGCGTCAGCAACAGTCGGCAGACACGCCCATTCAGCCGCTCCTGGCCCACGCGCGCGTAGTAACCCTTGCAGAATTCGTAACTGAAATTGTTGTTGGCGACCGGATACAGCAGGCGGGCCAACATATTGCGGTTATAACCCAAGATGTCGCAGTCATGCAGCGCCACCGCACCGGTATAGGTTTCTCCATTGGTGAGGATGTAACCCAGCGAATACCACACGTTGCAGCCTTTGCCCCGTGTTTCCGGTGCCAGCAATTCGGCGCGTAGTTGCTGATCCAGGGCACGCAGCCGCGGACCATCATTCCAGATGACCCGCGTGCTCTGTGGCAATCGTGCGAAAAACTGGCGGGCATCTCGATATTGAGATTCATTGGCGCCATCCAGGCCGATGACAATCTGGCTTAGATAGGGCACATCGGCGAGTTCGGTGACAATGTGTTCCAGCGCAGGACCCGACAGTTCATCAATCAAGCAGGGCAACACCAATGACAGGGGGCGGGTCTCGGCAAAGTTCTGGAGTTCGGACTCAATATCCGCGACGGGCCGCTGACCGAGTTGATGCAGCGTCGTGATGACACCGTTCTGAAAGAAATCGCTCATAGTGCTTCAGGCGCCGCGGCAGGCGGCGGCACCCTGTCTTCTCCGTGAGATGCGGCCAGCGCCGCAATAAGGCCTTCGGTCCAGCCATCGGGTGCGGGACGCGAGGTATGAATCGTGTACTGCCGGGCCCGGGTTTCCGGGCAAGGGCCGCCCTGGGGCTTGACCCAGACACCGATGTCGGCCGCTGCCATCATGGCCGCGTCATTCGGGGCATCGCCGAAAGCGATCATGGTCACGTCGGACCAGCCCAGGGTGGCCATGACCCGGCGAGCCGCCAAACCCTTGTCGGTCTGGCCCAGCAGATGCACAAACCGGCCACCGCGGAGGCACTGCAAGCCCCGTTCGCGAGCGGCCTGGGCAAATGCTTCCAGTGCGGCCTCGCTGTCCTGCCAATGCAGCGGTTCGGAGTACTCCCGCATGGACGCCAGCCGGGCAGCAGCTTCCGGCAGGCCGGTGAGATCGACGATCTGCGCGAGTCGCATGTCACTGAACGCCAGACAACGCGCCCCGGTTTGGGCTCGCAGATCGGCCAGATGTGTCTGGATCTCCGCCCGGACCATGCCAAGACAGCGCTCGTTGGCTGGGATGCATTCGGCCCAGGCTGAATCCTCTGGCAGGACGATGGCGCTTCCGTTCTCGACGATCGCCGCCCAGGGTAACGACAGCTGCGACAGAAGCGGCAAGACCTCCGCCCGCGTTTTGCTGGTATTGGGCACCACCGGAATCCGGTGACGCCTGCAATGATCCAGACCGGGCATCGCGCCTTCAACGGCGTAATCGTGATGGCCCAGCAGACTGCCGTCCAAATCGGTGAATACCAGGGCGGGCGGACGTGCTCGCGTCACGAGCGAATGTCGACTTGCTCGATGCGATGGTCCGATCCCAGCTGCAGCAATGCATCGCAACAGTCGGGTAGCGTGCGCAACGCGCGTCGGGTCAGCCGCTCATAGTGTTGAATGAAGCGACTCAGCGCATCTTGAGACATCGGCTGCGCACCCTCGACTTCGCGTGCATTCGCCAGCTCCTGTTCACCGCGCCACTGCGCGACCAGATCGAAGTCTGGGATTTGCAGAAAGAGCAGCCGGTCGATGCGCTCATTGAGTTCGCGATAGGCATTCTCGAGTTCTGCTTCAATGGCACAACGCCAGCGTCCCTCGGCGTCTTCCTCCGCCTCCAGCTGATTCATCGGCCGGGAAGATTCATCCTCGGGCGCTGGCCCAATGCCCAGGCACCAGCCTTCGAACAATACGAGATCCACCGGGCCTTGTACCCGATGCCATTCCGCCAACGGTGCCCGGTCGTCGATCGCCTTGATAAAGCGGGGCACGGCCACCTCGGACGAGGCCGGTGCTTGTAGCAGGGTCCGAATCACGGCCAGGCCCATGGATGGGTCATGGGTGCCCGGTACGCCGCGGGTGGCAAACAACGGATGGATGCGGCGAGACAGCCCCAGGCGAGCGGCCTGGGTTAGATAAAGGTCGTCCAGGCTGAGCATGCACGCACGCAGACCATGCCGATCGGCCAGCGCATCAATGAGGTGCAATGACAGCGTGGACTTGCCCGTTCCTTGTGCGCCGCTGAGGCCAACCACCGTGGCGCCGGCCTGGTGCCACCGTGCAATCGCCGAACTGAGCTCGTCCACAGCCGCTTCATAACTCGGCGTGACGTAGCTAGGTGCAGTTTGGGCGATGTCTGATTCCACGGCATTTACACTGCAAGGCGCGAGCCAAATCGGTGCGCGATTGCCTGCATTCTGCACCGAAGCCGCATATCAGCGCCGGGAGCCCCACGACACGGAGGCCCGATCTGCCTGGATGCAGCCCGGCCCAGCAGGGAAGCGACCACCACGCCGCCCGGACGTGGTGGTCGCCGGACTCGCTACGGCTTGCTATTGGCGAGACGACGCTCGCGATGCAAACCGATATACAGACTGACACACATGACGAGCAGCAGAACCACAAACGGCAGGCCGGTGGAGATGGCGCCGGCCTGCAAGGCATCGAGTGCCTGCTTGCCACCACCAAAGAGCAACGCGCCCGCAATCATGCCTTCCATTACGGCCCAGAAAATCCGCTGGGCCACCGGGGCATCCAGTTTTCCGCCGGCGGTGATGCTGTCGATGACCAGTGAGCCGGAATCAGAAGAGGTCACAAAGAACACCAGTACCAGAACGATGGCGAGGAACGATGTCACCAGGGTCCAGGGCAGTTGCTCCAGCATTTGGAACAGCGTGAGGGACACGGACTCGATCCCATTGGCCAGCTGTCCCTGACCGGACATGGCCTGCTCCAGCCCGTTACCACCAAAGGCCGCCATCCAGAGAATCGTCACCGCGGTGGGTACGAGCAGCACGGCCGTCACGAACTCCCTGACGGTACGACCGCGAGAGACCCGGGCGATGAACATGCCGACAAATGGCGACCAGGACACCCACCAGGCCCAATAGAACACGGTCCAGCCATGGAACCAGGTCTCGTCCTCACGGCCGACCCAGTTCGACAAGGGGATGATATTGGCGACATAGGCTCCGGCGGTTTGGAAGACATCGCCGACGATGCCGATGCCCGAACCGACAAGAATGACGAACAGCAGCAACAGCACGGCCAGTGTCATGTTGAAGTTGCTCAGCAGTTTGACGCCGCCCTCCAGCCCGCGAATCACTGAGATCACGGCGACCGCGGTCACCCCGGTGATGATGGCGATCTGGGTATTCAGGGTTGCCGGGACATCGAACAAAAAGGCCAACCCGCTGGCCGCCTGCTTGGCGCCGAGGCCCAGCGACGTGGCCAGGCCGAAAATCGTGGCCAGCACGGCCAACGTATCGATCACATGCCCCATCCAACCCCAGCACCGTTCACCCAGCAGCGGGTAGAACGCCGAGCGAATGGTCAGCGGCATTTTGTGGTTGTAGGCAAAAAAGGCCAGCGATAGCCCGACCAGCGCGTAAATCGCCCAGGGGTGCAGCCCCCAGTGGAACATGGTGGCACCCAGCGCCTTGCTCACGGCGGCCTTGGTCTCGGGTTCGACACCCAGCGGCGTGCCGTACCAGTCCGTGTAATAGGCGAGGGGCTCCGCCACGCTCCAGAACATCAGGCCAATGCCCATCCCGGCTGCGAAGAGCATCGCGAACCAGGAGAGTGTGGAGAACTCCGGCCTTGCGCTGTCCCCGCCGAGGCGAATGCGGCCGACCGGCAGCACGATAAGCGCCAGACAAAACAGCACGAAGACATTGCCACCGGCCATGAACAACCAGTCAAAGTGGTTGATGGCGAATGCCTTGGCGCCGCTCAGGCCAGCCGAAGCAAGATCGGGAAACATGATCGTGCCGACGACGAAAAACACAA
Source organism: Abyssibacter profundi (assembly GCF_003151135.1). Taxonomy (NCBI): domain Bacteria; kingdom Pseudomonadati; phylum Pseudomonadota; class Gammaproteobacteria; order Chromatiales; family Oceanococcaceae; genus Abyssibacter; species Abyssibacter profundi. Next base: position 244,437 of record NZ_QEQK01000004.1, on the reverse strand, counting down.
CCAGGACGGCACTGACGAAAAACACCGGGTTGTGCATGTCCAGGCCGAGAAACTGAACATTGTTTTCACCGACATCGTGGTCGGTCTCGTAGGTCGTATCAGATGGCATCGCGAATCCTCCGGACGCTGGGCGGTGGGATGAACGCTATCGCCTGCCAGGGCGAGAACGAGCGGCAATATGCCGCCGTGAACAAATCGGTAAGGACACCCGGGGTTGATGCTAGCTAACGGGGTGCCTGCTGCTGAGAATCGGCAATGATCTGGCGGTGCTTGCACCGCCAGGTCTTGCAAGAAAGAAGGTCCTGATCTGCCGGTGTGATGGATTCACTCCTCACTAGAGGTAGAAATCCATCGACACATAAAAGGCATCGAAATCGCCTTCGCCGACCTGACCATTGCGATCAACAAAACCGGTCTGGCCCAGGTACTCGACGTAAATCCATCCAGGGCCATAGTCATAGCTGAACCCAGGGCTGTAAGAGTAGACCGTATCGGCATTGGACCCATCGGTATCGGGCATGGCAGCGTGCGCATCGAGATACCAGAACCATTGTCCGCTGCGGTATCCCAACTCGAAGCCGGCGCGCTGGTTGACGATTTCCTCGGCGAGACCCGCCGTGCTGGCCAGGTAATTGTCGGGCATGTCCCGAGAGGCATGGATGACTTCCGCCTTCAGATACCAGGCGTCGAAATCTCCATGGTAGTGGAGGGCCACCGCATGGTGGGCGCCATCGACGGCCTGCTCCATCATCGGCACCAGGGATTGCAAGCGGCCCGCCTGGGCTGATAGCGAGAGGGTGTGCTGAGAGCTCAGAGGCAGGTCGACATTGCCGACCAGTGTCTGCACCTTACGGAACGTGGTGGAGGAGCCCCAGTGTCCGTTGTCATCGACCGTATCGGTGCTGGTCTCGCCCCAGTCATCGGCGTGGTAGTAGGCCAGTTGGTAGGCGATAGGCGTTGTGGATTCCAATTTCAGGCCCACGTCCATCTGATCCCCGTAACCGGCCTGCAAACCGTCTCCAGGCCAGAAATTGACGGTCTTCCAGGCGAAAGGCACTTGGCTTTTACCGACAACCAGCCGGTGATGATCGCTCAGGCCAAAACCAACTCAGGCCTTGTGCAGCGTGAACGTCGAGCCTGTGGAGTTATTGGCCGAATCCGTGAAACTACCGGGGCCGATACGAAGCTCAGCGGAGTAACTCCAAGGCTGGTCTTTGTCATCCGACTGGCCATCGGCATAGAGAATCAATGCCTCGTCAGCGAAGTCGCCGAGGGTGTCCTCATCACGTGGATCATCGACCACGTAGCGATAATTGGCCCAGACACCTGCGCCGAGTGTCGACTCTGCTGCCACGGGTGCACAGGCCATGGTTGCCAGTCCAGCAACCAGCATTCGTCCCTGATATTTCATTCGCCACTCTCCCTGTGTTGTTATTCGGCACCCGCTACAGGTGGAAAGCACACGCGGCAGCGTTTTCAAAGGGTTACGATCATGCCCCTTGATGGTGCAAGATGCTTACACCCTATCTAATCGGAAGAAGCGATGCCAATCGAACCGCAGACCGAACAGCGTCGGCTTGCCAGTCAGAAGGCTGGCTAACGATGGAGGCGTGGGTTCAACGGGCGTTGGCGAAATGGCCCAACGTGCCGCATGTCTACGGGTGGATTCGACTGGACCGCCGCGGCCGCTGGTATCTCAAGGGGCAACAGGTCGAACGGCCCAAGCTGATCGACATGATGCGGCTGAACTATGCGCCCGACGAGCGCGGTGCCTGGTACTTCCAGAATGGCCCTCAACGCGGCTATGTCGAACTGGAGTACACACCGCTGATCGCCCGGTCTACGCCGGATGGTGGTCTGGAGTTGCACACTGGCGAGCAGGTGGATTCGATCGCGTCCGCCCACCTCGATGCCGACGGCTCGGTCGTGCTGCAGACGGGGCAGGGTGCGGCCGTGCTGGACGGAGCGGATTTGACCTGGTTTCTTGATCGCGTCGCGGTTAGCGAGTCGATGGATTTGGACACAGCCTTGGCCGCTGCACTGGAGCTGCCCTCGGGTGCTCAAACCCCGCTCCAGTTGATGTGGCACGGGCAGGAACGGCCAGTTGTCCGTTGTGATCACGGCCATCTACCGGACGCCCTGGGGTTTCAGCGCCATCCTCAGGAATAAAAAAAGGCCGATCAGACTGATCGGCCTTCGGCGGGAAAGAAGCCAGCCTAGTTCATGTGCCGACGCCGGCGTCGCAGGCGTGCACCCGCCATCAGCAACAAGGCGAGTGAGGCGCCTCCAGTCAGGCTGCCGCCACCGGATACGCTGTCAGGCGATGAACCACCACCCGATCCACCTCCGGACCCGCCATTGCTCCCACCCGAGCCGTTGCCCACATCAGCAACACAGCCGAGTACCTTGACGTCGTCAACAAACCAACCCAGGTTCCCGTTGCAGCCATCTTGACCGAAGTCCCAGCGAAACTGCACGGTGTCACCGGCGCTGGCGAGCTGCGTTAGGTCAACGATGGTGGTGCCCCAGCTACCGGTCGCAAATCCCTGATCGGAACCGTGCCAGGCCGCCTCACCGGCCTTCGGATTGGTGTTGCCATCCACGGTCGCATCATTCAGCGGTGCGCCATGGGGGTTATGAACGAATGCGGCAGCATCCACGACCGAGAAAGCGCTGCCGTTTACGCTGACCATTAGATTGCCCCCGTCCCAGCTCGTTTCGGTTTGAACGAAGTGCGTGAACTCGAAATGGGTATCCGTGTCGTTCACGGTGATGGCCGGGGTGTCCATGGAGAACTGACCCGAGATGTCGCCACCCGGCGCACAACTGCCCTCCAGCGAATCCAGCGCAAAAGCCGCGTAGGCTGAGCGATCTCCAGGCACATCGGCCGAAATCTCCCAGTGGGTGTCGGGCCAATCTGCTGTGGCGCCGACGCTAGTCAACACCCAGTCCGCCGGCAGACTGCCGGACTCGAAGTCTTCGCTAAAGGACACCGACGCGACTTCGTCTTCACCACAAATTGCCGGAGTTTCGGCCTCCGGCGCCAAGACCGGCAAGTAGCCGCATTTTTCGGTGGGATCCTCACGCATCTCGACCGCTAGCATGGCCGCGGCCACAGCGTCGCAATCGGCTGCGGTGATGATGTCGCCCGAAACCTCACCAAAGTAGTCGTTCAGCGGAACTCCTGTCAGATCCGCACAGGACTGCTCCAGCGCATCCGCATGTTGGGGAAACGTGGTGCTGGGCGTCTGGTAATGGGTCGCGGCATGAAAGTAGATATGCGCGGCCTTGATCATGCCGATGGCGGGAATATCAACGCCGTTGAAGGACTTGCCATCAGCCAGCATCGCAAAGGCATGGTTTGGAACCCCCGAGTTGGTGTGAACGCCGCCGTTATCGCCTGTGGCGCAATAATAATTTTCAGAGGTGATCACGCTGCCGGGCGAGGGCGTGGACAGCACCGGAATACCCAGAATTGGGACATTGGCGCCAAAGTTGTCCGGATCCCACATATCGCGCAGTAAGAGACCGGCAGCGGCCTCGCTCAGGTCCTCGCCGAGTACCCAACGACTGCCCCCGTTCTCAAAGTATTCACCCTCTGTCAGCGTGGCGCCCAGCGGGCCCTCCAGGCCGTTGATCAGGTCGTACATCTCGCCGTAGATATCGGAGTACGACTCGTTCAAGGCACCGGACTGGTATTGATAAATCAAACCATGGGTGTACTCGGTGTAGCCGTGACTCCACTCGTGGCTGACGATGTCATCCGCATCGAAGCCGGGGCAGTAGTTGGTCGACACGCCGTCCCAGTACGCATTCGGGCAGTTCTGATTAATCAGATAAACGCTGCGCTGCACCTGCTCTTCAGGCGCAACCGCCCCATGGTCATAACCGGCATAACCGAACATGTTGTCGTAGAGCGCGTAGGTGCCGCCGGCAAAAATGTAGAGATTGTCAGTTGGCGTGGCTGGAATCCGCGATGAGCCCGTCACGTCACCGGCAAACTCAGGATCGGCCGGAGCCAGCGCGCTGCCCTCGGTGACCACCGGCGGCACGTCCAAGGTCGGGGTGTAGATTTCGCGATTCAGGGTTCGGTGAATGCGATCGATGCGGTTCAGCACCACACCGGAGTTGGCGTCGACGATGATTTGCTCACGCACGGGGTCTTCGGCCCGGCGGTAGGCATCGACCACATTCACCTCGTAGGCGAGGTGGTTGCTCCCGGGAATGCCGCGCAGCAGTCCATGGCGGTAGTACACGAGGCGCGTTGATTCGACAACCGGGTTTGCACCAGAGTGGTGCTTCCGGGCCATGGCCAGCGCCCGGGACTCAGCCTGTGCCGCCGATTTATACGGTGCCGTGTTCAGCGCCTCTAAACCCTCGATGACGACACCGCTGATCCCGCGAGCACCGCGATCATCTAGATGCACAACGACGCGTGCCGCAAACACGGGCACGCCGCGATGGACCTGATCCAGGTGCACATGCGTGCCGCCTGCTGCGTCGTGGCTGACGCGATTCAGAACAAACGCCTGATCGGCGCGCTGCACGCCCAGCGTCTCCCCGAACTGGCCCAGCGCCTGCAATGCGCGCTCCAGTGGCGGCGCGCTGGCATCTAAGGCGATGAGCGGCTGGTCGGAAGCGGCGCGGAGCAGGGCGAATTGCTGATGTGGGCGGTGGACCACCGTCAGCGCGTCGCCGGCCTGTGCCTGCAGCTGCGCCAGGCGTACACCGCGGTCGGGACTGGCGCTGGCGGTTGCGGCCAGCAGAGATAGGGCCGCCAATGCCGGCGCCAAGAGTCGTGTCGTCATCATGAGGTTGTTTCCGGTCATCCATCCCATCGAAGAAGGACCTTCGAACGGATGACATCAGGTCGTGGGGATAATCCGGACGGCCAGCAACAAGCATGCCGTCACAAAAAATGCTGAATGCCGCCTTTCAACAGGCCGAATCCGGTTGACCCACAGGGCCCGACGGGCGCGCGGCGGAGGGTTTCATTCAGTGCTTGCTTAAAATTAAGTTAACCTGAGTGAACTCGATTGGCGAGCGCCTGACGATGTCGACGGTTGAACAAGCCGTCACTTGGCACGCAGGTTGATTAGCCTAGCGTCGATCGACCATCTTGGAATGCTCGGGGAACCCCAGTGAACAAACTCTTTGGAATTGCGGCCGCCGGTGCCGTGGCGGCGTCGGCCGTGTTCGTCTACGACCTGGCCGATCCGGCGCAGGCCACGCTTTGCCCACCAGGTATGCATCTGGCTGATCCCGTGGCTTATGCCAGGGAATTTCGCCCAGACCTGAGTCCTGATCAAGCGCAGGCCCTGCGGGACCAATACGGGGAACAGGCCTGCCTCAGCGACAAGCACCCCGAACCTTTTCTCGAGGTTCAGCAGGCACAGCAGGCGCGGTCTCCCGGTGTCGGGATTGTTGCGCCGGGCGCTTTCCGGAGTGCGGTGGAGCGCAAGCAGGCGATGCTGGGCGACAAGGCCGTCGCTGGGGCCGATGGTCAATGGATTGAGTACGGCACGGGTCCGCTCATCACGGATGACGAGCGTTTCGGCACATCCGGTCTCGGCATCGGCACGTCCATGGGGCGGGTCGATAGCTTCGCCTATGATTCGGAGAACAAGCGATTGTTTGCTGCCGTGGGAACCGGTGGCATTTGGATGAGCGAGGCCGACTCGGTCGACCAGCTCAGTGACTTCTGGGTTCCAATTGGCGATGGCCTGCCGACCTTGAGCACCGGTGCCATTGAGTTCATCCCAGCCAAGGACTCACGCCCGTCGCGCTTGGTGGTCATCACGGGTGAACACACGATGGGCGGGAGCGCATACGTCGGCCTGGGCGGATTCTGGTCGGATGACCTCGGCCAAACCTGGAATCAGTCGACCGGGCTACCCGATGCCGCGCTTGGTTTCGAGGTCGCTGTCAATGAAGCGGACTCCGACGAAGTCTATGTGGCCACATCCAAGGGCTTGTTCAAGTCGTTCGACGCCGGCAGCAGCTTCGTCAACGTGAACTTGCCCACGTCGCCAGAATGCGCCGGCGTGACGGAGCTTGGTCCCTGTCAGTTTGCAAACTTTGTCACCGATGTTGTCGTCAAGACACCCGGCGGGCTCACCGACGAGGCCGGGGGCGTGGTGTTAGCCGCCGTCGGTTACCGCGCGGGATTGCTGACCTTCCCGGACGGCACGATTCATTCGCCAGGTAACGGGTTGTATCGCTCGGATTCAGGCGACCCGGATAGCTTCGTCAAGCTGGACGTATCGGGCGACGGACTGTCACCGGTCGGCTTCACCACACAGGAACGCATCGGTCGGGTGGAACTGGGCCAGGCAACCGGCCCGGACCAGGATCACAACGTCGTTTACGCCATTGTTGAAGATGCGGTGCTCTTTAACGGCGGGATCGGCGTGCTGGACGCACCGGACCCGGGCAACGGCGAGGGTGTCGGCTCGATTAATGGCACGGCATTCAACGGCATCTACGCATCCACTGATTTCGGCGATAGCTGGATGCGCCTGGCTGATGACCCCGAAATTCTGAACCCGGCGGCGGGTTCCGGCCTGGCGGCGCTGGCAGCCATCAACGGACCCGGCGTCCAAGCTTGGTACAACCTCTGGATTTCACCCGATCCCACGCGTAGTGATGCCCTCGGTGGCGGCGTGCCCACCCGGCTGATGTTCGGCTTGGAAGAGGTGTGGCAGTCGGTGACAACCGCAAACATCCCGCAGGATGGCGTGCTGCAGGGGCCTGGCACCTCGGACTACGAAGTCATTGGCGTGTACTTCCGCGGGGACACCTGTCAACTGGCCTTGTCCGGGGTTCCGACCTGTCCGACCAACACGTCACCGCTGCCGGGCACGACCACGCACCCTGACCAGCACGACGGCATCTGGATTCCAACCACGGATGAAACCGGCACACCTGACGGGGGTGTCTGCTTTTTCGCCGGTAACGATGGCGGCGTGTATCGACAGTGTGTCGGCGCAGGGGAAGAGCTGGACAACGATGGCTGGGCCCGCGGACACAACGAGGGCTTCTACACCTTGCTGCCCTATGGTCTGGCCGTGGCCAAAGACGGCCGCGTGTACTTTGGCCTGCAGGACAACGGTTCTGGTTTCATCGACGGTGACACCCGGGAGATGTTCCAGACACTGGGTGGCGACGGGTTTTACGCCGCGGTTGATCCGGACGACAGTCATTACGCCTATTTGACCACGCAGAACGGCGGTTTGAATGTCACCGTTGACGGCGGGCTCAGCTTCTCGGGTGCGGGTGCGGGCGTCTCCAATCCCATGTTCGCCAACTGGTTCACCATGGATGAGACCAATGCCGAGCACGTGATGACCGGCGGCTCGAACATTGTGCAGACGCTGACCGGGCGGGAAACGGGGAACTGGGATGAGGTCTTTGACCTCGGCAACTCCGAGACCGGCGGGCTGCGGCAAATGTCCACAATTCATTTGCGCGATGGCAACGCCTACGTGGGCTTCTGTGGCGTATGCGACATTCTGGGTCGATGGGACCTGGGCTTCGGCAATGGCATTGCGACCAATGTCAATGGCGACCTGCCGCCGAATCCCGGCACCTCGGATGGCTGGCATTTCACCGCGGCCGAGGGGCTGCCTAACCGCTACATCACCGCGATCGAGCAGGATCCGGCCGATCCGCAGACCATTTACGTGACCCTGGGTGGCTACGCCGGTCGCGAGTGGGTGCCGCCGGGCTCTTATCTCGACACCAACCCGAATATCGGTACGGGCAATGTCTTCAAGTCCACCGATGGCGGCGAAAGCTTCGTCAACATTTCAGGCAACCTGCCAGAGGTCCACACCAACACCGTGCTGCTGCGGGCAGGTCAACTGCTGATCGGGACCGACCTGGGGACGTTTATTTCCTCGGACACGGATGGCTCCGAGTGGTCGGTGCTCGGTGGTGACAGCCTGCCCAATGTGGTGGTGACCCAAATCGTCCAGGACCCGGCGGACCCGAACCGGGTGTTCGCGTCGACCTTCGGCCGCCATATCTGGAGTTATAGCTTCGACGATGCCGGGAATCCACCGGTGGTGCCGTCTCCCTCTGCGCCAGCGGGTGCAGGCGGTGCGCTGGGTAGCGGACTGATGGCGCTGCTGGGTCTAACGCTGCTTCGGCGCCGGCGTCAGTCGCCGCGGTAGAGGCGGGGCTGGATCGGGTTGGGGGGCATTTGCACGTAGTAGCCCTGTTCCTTCAGCCCGGCCAGCACGGCTGTCACGTCGGACCGCGCGAGCTTGCGGTCCGGCGTGAGCGTCAGGCGCATCGCTTCATCCAGCGGGCCGGTGAGCTGACGCAAGGACTCAGGCAGCTCAGTGATCTCGGTGTCCTCCGGAACGAAAACATAAAGTTCGTCATGACGACGGCTGCGTAGCACGATGCACTTCATCCTGGGCCTGTTGAGCGACGAGTAACGGGCGCGCATGGTGGCCAAGGGCGTCACCGGGAGCAAGTGCCCCGCAGCTTGTTCCGTCGCAGCCAGGCGGGCAGGATGCCCCGACGAGCGACCGGAGAAGCGGCCGTGTCCCGGACGCGATCTCCAACAGTGCCTGGGGCGGGGGAGATTGCGTGGACGCAAGCGGGATCGATCAAATACAACTGAGTTTCAGCCCAACCGCGTTGGCGGTTCTTAACGGCATCATTGCCGTGATCCTGTTCGGCGTGGCGCTGGACATACGTTGGCAGGACTTTCGATCCGTCACCCGGCGTCCACAAGCCGTCCTGGCAGGGCTGTTCTGCCAGTTTTTGTTGCTACCGGCCATCGCCTGGGGCTGCATCCTGCTTCTGCGCCCCCACCCGTCGATCGCACTGGGACTGATGCTGGTCTCTGCCTGTCCCGGAGGCAACGTGTCGAATTTTCTGACGGCCATGAGCGGCGGGCACGCCGCGTTGTCCGTAAGCATGTCGGGGCTATCGACCTTAGCGTCGATTGTGATGACGCCGTTGAATTTCATGTTCTGGGCGGGGCTTTACCCACCGACGCAAGTCCTGCTGAAGGCGCTGCCGCTGTCACCGGCCGACATATTGCTAACGGTGCTGGTCGTCCTCGTGATTCCGACTGTGCTGGGTATGGGGCTGGCAGGCCGCTACCCCAGCGTGGCGCAGCGGCTCAAACGGCCAATGCGAATGGCCTCGATGCTCATGCTCGCCGGCTTCATCGTACTGGGGCTGGTGGGGAACTGGAGCGCATTTGTCGAGCACATCGGCGTGGCCTTCTGGATCGTGGCCACCGTCAACGCGCTGGGACTCGGCATCGGCTATTGGCTGGCACGGCAGGTTCGGCTGAGCGAAGCGGAGTCGCGTGCGGTGGCATTTGAAACCGGCATCCAGAACTCAGGGTTCGGCCTGGTCCTTTGTTTCAATCATTTCGCCGGTTTGGGGGGCATGGCCATGATTGCGGCATGGTGGGGTGTCTGGCACCTGATCTCGGGCCTGACATTGGCCAGCCTTTGGAGGCGTTATGGGACGGCGGCCGGCGCCTGAATCGTCTCCGGGCCACTGACCTGCAGATGGCGTACCGAGCAGCGATCACGCCCAGCCCGCTTGGCGATGTACAGCTCGGCATCCGCGCAGCGATACAGCGCGTCCAGATCTGGGTCCACGGATGCCGGAATACAGACCGCACCCACAGAGACCGTCACCGGTCGATCGCCACCATCGGGGTGCGGGATTGCGAGATCGCGCACCGTCTGCCTGCAGCGCTCCGCATCGGTAAACAAGGTCTCGGCGCGACGCCCATGCCACACAACGACAAACTCTTCGCCCCCCAGGCGACAAACCAGATCTAGCTCGCGATGTGCCTGTGTGGCCAGCGCACGCCCCACACGGCGAATACAGTCATCTCCAGCGTCATGACCCAGTTGGTCGTTGTAGCGTTTGAAGTGATCGATATCGATCACCGCGAGCGCGATCGCCTGCGGGTCACTGCGGGCGCGTGCACGCAGCGTGCTGCCCAGCCGCGTCAGCACACGTCGATTGGGCATGAGGGTCATGGCATCGGTCTCGGCCATGAGCCGGTTCCATTCCTGTTGCAGCCAGGCGCGACGCGCCTGGTACTCCTGCCCGTAAAGCCCCACCAACGTGCCCGATAGCGCCACAAATCCGACGAACAGCTCATTGGCCGCCTGCGGAATCGAGCCGATATGGATGATTTCAATGGCCGACCAGGCCAGGATGAAGACGACACCCGCTGGCAGTGCCTGCCAGAACCGCAGCCGGGCACTAATGGCCCCGGAGACGATCGCCACGGGTGCAAACAGTGCGGGCAATTCGAAGCCTTCGGTCAGTCCCAGGACACGCTGGGCCTCCACACCCAAGGCGATGACAAACCCCGCCAAGATCAGCGCAGGGTCCCAGAGCCATCGGAGCCGATGACTGAGGTGGATCACCAGGGCCAGCACGATCACTGGAAATTCGATGCCCCACTGAATGAAGTGGGCGCCGGGAAGAAAACGCGCATCGGGCCGCATGATCAGCCATTCGCTAAGTGAATTGATCACCAGCAGTGCGATCACCACGATGGCCAAGAGGATTCTGGCGCCTCGGATACCGTTGACGTACCAGTGGCGAAAGGCGGTTTCCAACGACGCGGGGAAGTGCAACCACGGACGGGGATGGTCCAGGGCCTGTCGGATGGCAAGCGCTCTGGCCTGCACCCCGACCGATCCGGTGGGCAGGGTCACCGGATGCCGTGCAACAGTCTGTGATCTCGGTGTGAAAATGCGTCTGTCTTCCAGGCGGGGCGGACACGTTCATCTTGCCACTGAAATCGGCAGGATTGACCGAAACCTGAACCAATCGGTGGTACTCCTACCAATCGCAGCCCATCGACGCGTCGGTATGCTCGAGACTCAAAGGCGCGCCCATGTCGTGCGCCGAGGAGACGACAACGATGACCGAACATAGAATTGTTCCACGCAAGGGCCCGGACTTTGGTCTGGAGGACGACGACCTCCCACGCTACTGGTTTGGGGGCGATGCGTTTAAGTCGCGGTTCTTTGATGCCATGAGTTTGCTATTCCCCGAGGGTGAGCGCTTTTTCATCGCTTGCGTCCGCGATTTTCGTGACCAGATCACCGACCCCGATCTTCAGCACCAAGTGAAGGACTTCATTTATCAGGAAGGCCAGCACGGCATGGTGCATAGCCAGTTCAATCAACGCATCAAGGCGCAGGGTGTGGCTGTTGATCACATCCTCCAGGAAGAGCACCACTTTTTATTCAATGTCTTCCGCAAGCGCATGTCGCGGCGTTACACATTGGCGCAGACGGCCGCCGCTGAGCACTTAACCGCCTTGATGGCGCATGGGTTCTTCGCCAAGGGACTCCTGAAGGATGCCGATCCACGCATCCGAGCGATGTATGCCTGGCATGCCGTCGAGGAAATCGAGCACAAGGCCGTCGCATTCGATGTCTACAAGACCGTGGCTCGGGGCGGATACCTGACGCGTGTATTGGCCATGCTGCAAGTCAGCATCACGTTTCCATTGCACACCTTCTTGATCATGCGCCATATGTTCAAAGTCGATGCGCTACCGCGGCGGGGGCGTGCCTGGCTCAAGGGACTTTGGTGGCTGTACGGCCCGCGTGGCGTGTTCAGCGGACTATTGGGTCACTACCTGGCGTACTTCAAACCTGGCTTCCACCCCTGGCAGCAGGGACAGCTGGAGAGCTACGCAGCCTGGCGTGAGGCCTACGAACGGAGCGGCGACGCCATCGAAGCCGGCGAGGTGGTGGCCCGGGCGGCCTGAGCGCCGTTGCCGGGTTGCCGGTGACTGACGGAGGCTTGAAACTCGCCGACTGCGCCGCATGTCTGATGGGGTGACGGCCCGACACTGGGTCCCATGCCCAATCCAGACGAGAGCTTGCATGACCCCCGCCTTGGTCCACCGCTATCTAGACGCCCTGCCTGGCGATGCCACCGGTGGTCACCATCCACGTGTCGTCGAACACGCCGCCTACTCGTTGGTCGAACCGACACCGGTTCGGGCGCCAAGCCTGCTGGCGTGGTCCGATGCTCTGGCTAAAGATTTTGGCCTGGCCCGACCCGATACCACGGACTCATCCTGGCTTGATGTGCTGGCCGGCAACCGCCGCTGGCCAGGAACGCGTCCATACGCCAATTGTTACGGTGGCCATCAGTTCGGGCACTGGGCCGGGCAGCTGGGTGACGGGCGGGCCATCACGCTGGGCGAGTTTATTGATCGGTCCGGCCGCATCCACGAGTTCCAACTCAAAGGCGCGGGGCCCACGCCATACTCACGCGGCGCTGACGGTCGTGCGGTGCTGCGTTCTTCACTCCGAGAGTTCATCTGCAGCGAAGCCATGCATGCGCTAGGCGTACCGACCACTCGCGCCCTGTCGCTTGTCGCCACCGGGGAGCAGGTTGTACGTGACATGTTCTATGACGGCCATCCTGCGCCCGAGCCGGGGGCCATTGTCTGTCGGGTGGCGCCTTCGTTCTTGCGACTGGGTAGCTACGAACTACCCGCTGCACGGGGTGACCACGATCTGCTGCGGCGCATGGTGCAGTACACGATTTCAGAGCATGAACCCACGATTGACCCGCAGTCACCGGAGGCCGTGAGCCAGTGGTTCGATGCTGTTTGCCGGAGAACCGCAGCGCTGGTGGTCGAATGGACCCGGGTCGGGTTTGTTCACGGCGTGATGAACACCGACAACCTGTCGATCCATGGTCTGACCATCGACTACGGGCCGTATGGTTGGCTCGAACCCTATGAGCCGAACTGGACCCCGAACACCACCGATGCCCAGATGCGTCGGTACTGCTTTGGGAGACAGCCGAGTATCGCGCAGTGGAATCTGTCCCGATTCGGTGGCGCGTTGGCTCCGCTGGTCGACAACACCGAAGCCCTGGAGGCGGGTCTCGAGCGGTATGCGCAAGTCTACGAGGCATCGGCACGGCAGATGTACGCGGACAAGCTTGGACTGGCCGCATTAGAAGGGGCCGAGGACGAAGCCTTGCTCAGTGATTTGTTCAAGCTCATGCAGCAGACCGAAACCGACTACTGCCTGTTCTTTCGTTGCCTGGCCGAAGTGCCCGCCGAGGGCGCGCCGGATTCATTGCGCGCGCTGTTTGAACCGGCGTACTACCGAGCTGATGATTTACGCGGCCCCGTCGGTGACGCGCTGCTCGCTTGGCTGGCCCGCTATCAAGCGCGGATTGGCAGGCATCCGTCGGAGCAGCGGCGGGAGGCCATGAATGCGGTGAACCCGCTTTATGTGCCCAGAAACTATCTGGCACAGCAGGCCATCGAAGCGGCGGAGCAGGGTGACCTAAGCGAGCTGGAACGGCTTTGCGCCGTTTTGTCCCAACCCTACTCAGCGCAACCTGGGGCTGCGCGGTATGCGGCCAGACGCCCCGACTGGGCGCGGCATCGGCCGGGCTGCGCCGCACTGTCCTGCAGCTCCTGATCATGCGGGCATGGGAGGTCACCACGCGCTGGGGTTGATGCGATCCCGCTTGATCTTGTCTGGGTGATCAGCGAACCTTGCGGGCTGCCCATCCGGGCGGTTTTCTCGAACCTGAAGGATTTTGTTTATGACTGGAGGCGTGACACGCATTCCATTGACGGCCCGCGGCGCCGAGAAGCTTCGCGACGAACTGAAGGAGCTGAAGTCAGTACGTCGGCCGGCTGTGATCAAGGCCATTGCCGAAGCTCGGGAACACGGCGACTTGAAGGAAAACGCCGAATACCATGCGGCCCGCGAGCAGCAGAGCTTCATCGAGGGGCGGATTGCCGAGATCGAAGCCAAGCTGTCGAATTCACAGATCATCGATCCGACCAAGGCCAATGCCAATGGCAAGGTGATTTTTGGTGCCACCGTGGATCTGGCCGACGCCAATTCTGGTGATGAGGTGACCTACCAGATCGTCGGCGAGGATGAAGCCGACATTAAACAAGGTCTGATTTCCGTCCAGTCGCCCATCGCCCGTGCACTCATCGGCAAGGAAGAGGGCGAGGTGGTTGACGTGGTCGTGCCCGGCGGGACGCGTGAGCTGGAAATCGTCGAGGTTCGCTACCAGTGAAGTCCTTGACGTCGCCTCAGCGACAAGTGCTGCGCGCGGCCGCCCATCATCTGAATGTGGTGCTGCAAACCGGTGCGCGCGGCCTGACACCTGAGTTCACCGCCGAGGCCGAGCAGGCATTGGCCCATCATGAACTGGTGAAATTTAAGCTGGTGGCGTCTGACGCAGCGGATCGCAAGGCGATGGCCGAGCAGCTTTGCGAGGCTCTGGGCGCAGCCCATGTGCAGCAAATTGGCCATGTTGCCGTCTTGTATCGCGAAAACAAGGATCGTGCTCGCTTTCGTGAGCAACTGCGCCGCGCCTAGGCTTTCGCACTGCGCGTAGGCGATTCGTTATGGGCCAAAAACGCCGTTCTGCGTCCAGTCGACGCTGGCTCTCCGAACATGAGTCGGATCAGTACGTGCAGCGAGCACGCACTGAGGGATGGCGCTCGCGTGCGGTTTTCAAGCTGGAAGAGCTGGACCAGCGGGACCGCCTGCTCCGTCCCGGTCAACGGATCGTGGATCTCGGGGCGGCGCCGGGTGGCTGGACGCAGTATTGCGTGAAACGCTGCGGGTCGAAGTCGACGGTCATCGGCATCGACCTGCTGCCCATCGATCCGCTGCCGGGCAGCGTGCTCATCCAATCGGACTTCGAGTCCGATGAAGGACTGTCGGCGTTGGAGACGGCGTTGAACGGTCAACGGGTTGATCTTGTCTTATCCGATATGGCCCCCAACATCAGTGGCATCGCATCGGCCGATCAGGCGCGTGCCACCGGTCTGGTGGAGCTGGCTCTGGATTTTTGTGACCGCCAACTGGTTTCCGGTGGCGATTTTGTGGCCAAGGCTTTTCAGGGAGAAGGATTCGACGCCTGGTTGGCGCAGGTTCGGGAACGCTTTAAAAAGGTTTCTGTCCGTAAGCCGGCCGCCTCGCGCGCACGCAGCCGCGAGGTGTACGTGGTGGCGAGAAACTTCCGCCTGGGCTAGGGTCCGTTTGTAACGCATCGAACCTGTTGTCTTCCGATGCGATGTGAGGTCTGAACTTGAACGATTTAGCTAAGAATCTGCTGCTTTGGGTGGTTATCGCCGTCGTGCTGATGAGCGTATTTTCCAGCTTTCAGCAGAGCAGCTCGTCACGCACGCCGCTGCAGTATTCCGAATTCCTGGACAAGGTGGAGCAGGGAGCGGTCAGCTCCGTCACGCTGCAGGGCCAGACCATCTACGGGCAGTTATCTAGCGGGCAGCAGTTTGAGGCCTTTAATCCGGAGACGGATAACGGGCCGCTGATCGGCACCCTGCGTGACAAGGATGTGGTCATCGAGGGCAAGCCGCCTGAGCGCCAGTCCTTCCTGATGCAGCTGTTCATTTCCTCGTTCCCGATTCTGCTGCTCATTGGCGTCTGGATTTATTTCATGCGCCAAATGCAGGGTGGCGGGGGTGGTCGCGGCGCCATGAGTTTCGGCAAGAGCAAGGCGCGGATGCTGTCGGCCGATCAGGTAAAGATCACCTTCAGCGATGTGGCCGGCTGCGAGGAGGCCAAGAACGAAGTCGTCGAATTGGTCGATTTTCTGCGCGACCCGACCAAGTTCCAGCGCCTGGGCGGCAAGATTCCCCGCGGCGTGCTGATGGTGGGGTCGCCCGGTACCGGTAAAACGCTTCTGGCCAAGGCCATCGCAGGTGAGGCGGGTGTGCCCTTCTTCACGATCTCCGGCTCCGACTTCGTCGAGATGTTCGTCGGTGTCGGCGCCTCGCGTGTTCGCGACATGTTCGAGCAAGCGAAGAAGCATTCACCCTGCATTATTTTCATCGATGAAATCGATGCGGTTGGCCGTCAGCGTGGGGCCGGTCTGGGTGGCGGCCACGACGAGCGCGAACAGACCTTGAACCAGCTGCTGGTCGAGATGGACGGCTTCGAAGGCAGCGAGGGTGTGATCGTCATTGCCGCAACCAACCGCCCTGATGTGCTGGATCCCGCGCTGCTGCGCCCTGGCCGGTTCGATCGTCAGGTGGTGGTGCCGCTGCCCGATGTTCGTGGTCGTGAGCAGATTCTCAAAGTGCATATGCGCACGGTGCCGCTGGCCGCGAACGTCAAGCCTGGCGTGATTGCACGGGCGACGCCCGGGTTCTCCGGCGCAGATCTGGCCAACCTGGTTAACGAGGCCGCGCTGTTCGCCGCCCGGGCTGACAAGAAGCTGGTCGATCATGACGACTTCGAAAAGGCCAAGGACAAGATCATGATGGGCGCCGAGCGCAAATCCATGGTCATGTCGGATGAGGACAAGAAACTCACCGCCTACCACGAGGCAGGCCACGCCATCGTCGGATTGACGGTCCCCGAGCACGACCCGGTGTACAAGGTCACGATCATTCCGAGAGGGCGTGCCCTGGGCGTCACCATGTTCCTGCCTGAAGACGATCGCTACAGCTACACCAAGCAGTATCTGAATTCACAGATCTGCTCGCTGTTCGGCGGTCGGTTGGCTGAAGAGTTGATCTTCGGCTTGGACCGGGTCACCACCGGGGCGTCCAATGACATCGAGCGGGCGACGGAAATTGCGCGCAATATGGTCACGAAGTGGGGGCTGTCCGAGAAGATGGGGCCGCTGACGTATTCGGAGGACGATGGTGAAGTGTTCCTCGGCCGTTCGGTGACGCAGCAGAAGAACGTGTCAGATGAAACGGCACATGCCATCGACAGCGAAATCCGGCAGGTCATCGATAGCAACTACGGTCGGGCCAAGCAGATTCTCTTGGATCACATGGATGAACTGCATGCGATGGCGGCGGCGCTGATGAAATACGAGACCATCGATAGCGATCAGATCGCCGACATCATGGCAGGGCGCGAGCCAGGCCCACCGTCCAACTGGCAGGATCCTGATTCGGATCTACCGTCCGGTGGCGCGGGGGCTTCCAGTGCCGAATCGGGCAAAGCCCGGCCGGCGCCGGAGTCGGGTGTGGGTGGCCCTGCCGAGCAGCATTGATTCGAGCTTCCGGAAATGTACGACAGCGGCGCCTTCAGGGCGCCGCTTGTCATTGGGGAACATGATGCCGAACAAACCAGCATCCATCATGGGCGTGCTGAATATCACCCCGGATTCGTTCTCGGACGGGGGGCAATTCAATTCGGTGCCAGCCGCGGTTGACCAGGCGGCTGCCCTGGTTGAAGCGGGCGCCGACGTGCTTGATATCGGCGGTGAATCCACCCGGCCGGGCGCGGCTCCGGTGCAGGTTGAGGAAGAGCTCGACCGCGTCGTGCCGGTGATTGAAGCCTTGTCCGCCCGTTTCGATGTGACGCTTTCCGTCGACACGCGGAAGCCGGCGGTCATGCGCGCCGCCGTGGCGGCGGGCGCACACTGGATTAATGATGTTGAAGCCCTGCAGGCGCCGGAAGCACTGAAGACCGCGGTCGAATTGGGCGTCCCCGTGTGTCTCATGCACATGAAGGGTCAGCCTGGGACCATGCAGCAGGCTCCGGTTTATCGTGATGTCGTCACCGAAGTCACCGACTTCCTACAGGGCCGTGCACTAGCTTGTCTGGAGGCTGGCCTGCCGCGAGAGCACTTGATGCTCGACCCCGGTTTCGGTTTTGGCAAGACGCTGTCGCATAATACGGCGCTGTTTCAGGCACTTCCGTCACTTGTTGCGCTGGGCTATCCGATTTTGGTCGGTGTTTCGCGAAAGCGGATGCTCGGCGAATTGCTCGACGAGCCCGAACCCACCGGCCGCGTACTGGGTGGAGCCGTGGCGGCGGTCCTGGCCATTCAGTCCGGTGCGCGCATCATCCGCACCCACGATGTGAAGGAGACAGCCCAGGCCATTCGCGTCGCGAATGCTTTGGCACCCAAGCAATGAGCAATCGTCGCTACTTCGGAACCGATGGCATCCGCGGACGCGTGGGCCAAGGTGCCATGACCCCAGACTTCATGCTTCGACTCGGATGGGCCGTAGGTGAGCACCTACGTCACACCTCGGGCCGCAGCAAGGTCGTGATCGGAAAAGACACGAGGTTGTCCGGGTATCTCTTTGAATCTGCACTGGAAGCCGGCTTCGCCTCGGCGGGCATCGATGTCCTGCTCGTCGGCCCGATGCCCACACCGGCGATTGCTTATCTCACGAGTACCTTTCGCGCCCAGGTCGGCGTCGTGGTCAGCGCGTCGCATAATCCGCACTACGACAACGGCATCAAACTGTTCGGCGCCAATGGGCGCAAGCTGCCGGATGCCGACGAACTGGCCATCGAAGCCGCGCTGGACCAACCCATGACCTGCGTGGCGCCTGAGGCGGTGGGGCGCGCTCGGCGCATTGTCGATGCCGGGGGGCGGTACGTTGAGTTCTGCAAGAGCACCTACCGTTCGCCCGCGGCGCTGCATGGCCTGCGAGTCGCCGTCGATTGCGGGAACGGGGCCACATACCACGTTGCAGGCGACGTATTGCGCGAGCTTGGCGCCCAGGTCACCGAGCTTGCCGTGCGGCCCGACGGCTTCAACATCAATCAAGGCTGTGGAGCCACCGACCTGGCATTGCTGCAACGCACGGTGCAAGAGCAACAACTTGATCTTGGCATCGCCTTCGACGGAGATGGCGACCGCTGCATGATGGTGACCCGGAGCGGGCAGGTGGTCGATGGTGATCAGTTGGTCTATGTGATCGCCTCGTCTCGCAAGGCGCGGAAGAAGTTACGTGGCCCCGTTGTTGGCACGCTGATGACCAATCTTGGCGTCGAGCAGGCCCTGAACCAGCAAGGGATCGATTTCATCCGCGCCAAGGTTGGGGACCGGTACGTCATGGAGCAGTTGGTGGCCCATGACGGGCTCATTGGCGGCGAGTCTTCGGGTCACGTGATCTGCCTGGACCGCACAAGCACTGGCGACGGGATTGTCACCGCCTTGCAGGCACTGGCCGTGATCATGAATTCAGGCCGGTCGCTCGAAGAACTGATCGAACCGCTTCATCTCTACCCGCAACTGCTGGTCAACGTGCGCCTGGACGCCGGTGATGCGGCTGCAATCATGGCTGACCCGGCCGTTCAAGCCGCCAAGCAGGCCGTCGAGCAAGCCCTTGGGACCGCCGGCCGCGTCTTGCTGCGCCCCTCCGGAACCGAGCCCGTCATCCGGGTGATGGTGGAAGGCGAGGACGGCGCACAGGTTAAGCAACATGCGGAATCCATTGCAGATGCGGTTCGCCAGGCCAGCGCGGGTTAAGTCCCGCGCTCCAACGACTTTTGACAGACTGGAACAAACTTCACAGGTACCGATATGACACGACCCACCATTGTCGCCGGCAATTGGAAGATGCACGGCAATTTGGGCATGGCTGAAAATTTGGCCGAAGCCATCGCAGCTGGCGCCAGCGAATCCAAGGCCAAATTGATTGTTTGTCCCCCATACCCCTACCTGGATGCGGTGGTGCGCGCCTTGGGCGACTCCGACGTCCACGTCGGGGGACAGAACCTGGCGGATCAGCCGGATAGCGGTGCCTTCACGGGTGAGGTCAGCGGCACCATGCTGCGTGACATCGGCTGCTGGCACGTGATCGTCGGCCATTCGGAGCGGCGCAGCCTTTATGGTGAATCCAACGAGCAGGTGGCCACCAAGTTCGGGCTGGCGCGTGACGCCGGATTGGTGCCGATCCTCTGTGTCGGTGAGACGCTGGAGGAGCGTGAGCAGGGTCAGATGGAATCGGTGCTCAAGGCACAGCTAGAAGCGGTCGTGCGCATGCATGGGGTCGATGCCCTTCAGGATGCCATTGTGGCCTACGAGCCGGTCTGGGCGATCGGGACGGGCAAGACTGCGTCGCCCGATCAGGCACAGGCGGCCCATGCATTCCTGCGCCAACAGGTTGCTGCGCACAATGCTACAATTGCGGGCGTGCTTCCAATTTTGTACGGAGGCAGCGTTAAGCCCGGCAATGCGCCGGAACTGTTTGCTCAACCAGATGTAGATGGCGGCTTGATCGGCGGAGCCTCGCTCAAGTCGGAAGACTTTCTGGCCATCGCTGCTGCTGCATCCTGACTACCGTTTCCAACCATGTACACAGTCTTAGTTGTGGTCCAGGTCATCTTGGCACTGGGCATTATCGCGCTCGTGTTTCTTCAGCAGGGCAAGGGCGCCGAAGCCGGCGCGGCATTCGGTAGCGGCGCCTCGGGGACGGTTTTCGGATCGCGAGGCTCGGCGAACTTTCTGTCTCGAGCCACGGCCGTATCCGCTGCCCTGTTCTTTGCGGTGAGTCTTTCACTGGCGTATCTGGTCAGCCAACGGCATGAATCCAGCAGTGTGGTCGACCGTGTTCAGCAGCCAGCTGCTACGGATGACGCCGTACCGCAGACGCTTCCGGAAGAAACACCGGAGACGGTCGAGGAAATTCCCGAGTAACGGGTTCCTTTTTTGGCGGCGTCTCACTACAATTCGCCGCCTTGTTTAGCCGACGTGGCGGAATTGGTAGACGCGCTATCTTGAGGGGGTAGTACCGAAAGGTGTCCCGGTTCGACTCCGGGCGTCGGCACCAACAACTAGGAAAGCACTGATTTGTTCGCGCTGCCAAGACGGAGCCGGTTTTCGCGCGAGCCCAGGCGGAGCGAATAAATCAGTGCTTCCCTAGGTCGTCTGTAAGACGGCCTCAAAAAAAGCCGAGGCTTGTGCCTCGGCTTTTTTGTATCCGCGTTCGTGACGGGCAGGGCAGGCTGATCGCCTACGGCCCACCCCATCGCGAGCAGTCAGATGCGGAAGTCTTCCCGCGACTTGCCCGCCGCTTCAGCTTCGACAATCCATTTGGGCGCGCGACCCACACCTGCCCAGGTATTGCCGGTCACCGGGTCGCGGAACTTCGGCGGACGCTTGCTGCCTGTGCCGCTGCCGCGCGACTTGCGGCCCGAGCGACGTCCATCCAGATCGGCCATGGTGATTCCGTTTTCGGTCATGATCTGACGGATCTGGGCAATCGCCTCGCTAAGCTCTTCCTTGCGTGCTTCTTCTGCCTGCTGTTCCAGTTCGCGAATCTTTTGTTGAAGCTCTTCGCTCTTTTTCATTATTTCCCTTTACTCCGGAATTAGAAACGATTTAAAACCGCGGGCGAATCATAATCAAATCACTGGATATTGCAAAGAGATGAATGCGAGTCCGCCATAAATTCACGTCGCCATTGGCCCTGAGCTTGAGACGATGTAATCGGGTGATTACATACGGCCAAGCCGGGTGGGGCGGTCAGGGCAATGCCCTGACGGCGGCTCGACAGTATCACGAGATTGAGCGTCCAAGTCCAAACAGCCGGGGACAGAAAAACAGGATTCCGTCGTTGCGGACCACGCAAGAATGAATGGCGCTCGCAGCTTATGTTGTTAAACGGCTTGCGCGTGCGGTCGAAGCTCAGGAGCCAAGCAAACGCGGTTACGGCCGAGGTTTTTTGCTTCGTATAGAGCGGCGTCGGCACGCGTCAGCGTCTTTTCAATGGCTTCGCCGGGCGCATGAATCGCAGCGCCCAACGAGGCGCTAAGATCCACGATCTGGCCATTGTGCTCCAAGTCGATCATGGCAATTGCATGGCGTACCGACTCCAATAAGTCCAGCGCGGTGTCCGATGGTGTCATCGGGAGTGTCAGCACGAATTCTTCGCCGCCGTAGCGCCCGAAGAAATCCTGTTTTCTAAGTACTGCGCGAACCGCACGACCAATCTGTATGAGCGCATCGTCCCCGACGCCGTGACCAAAGCAGTCGTTAATCCGCTTGAAATGATCGACATCGAGCAGCGCGATGCATAATGATTTACAGGCACCGCCGGTCACCATCGCCTTGGTCCGTGACCGCTCGTGATCGAGCTGCTCAAAACAAGCGCGCCGATTGGGTAGTCCGGTCAGCGCGTCACGCGTCGCAAGCTCTTCAAGCCGTTGTGAGGCTTCTTTCAATGCCTTGTTCTTGCGGACGAGTCGGCTCCGCAATCCGGCAATATAAAGGCTCACGAGCACGATCTGAGCCTGGGTTGCCGCGTAAGCCACGAACAACAGCAATTCTTCACTCCAGGTGATGCGTTGCGGGGCAAACAGCTGCAATGCGCCGATGACGGCCGCGTAATACAGCACCAGAGCAACCGCAATCCACGCCATGGTTTTGGGACGGTTAACAAATGCTCCGAACAACAGACCCACCACACCCATGAATAAGAGCGGCGCACGATGCACGGCATCGTCTAATTGAAACAACACCCAGGTGGCATAAAGCGAGGGAAGGAGAATCGCCCATGTCGTTAGGCTGGGGTCCTTAAACCGCAGATTCCAACCTAGACGAATCATGAGCATGAACGACAACGTCGTCGCGATCAGCAAGGTCGAGTAGATGGCCAGGCTCTGGGGACTGAGCTCGCCAATCCAGGTCAGGCAGCAAACCAGACCCAAGGTCGCCGCATAGACGGTGTGGCCCAGCAGCATGCGGCGCATCCGCATCCCTTGTTCGCTAACCTGTTGGTTGTTTGTCGACACGCGTGTTCTCGTTCTAGTCCTCGTGCGCACATGCGCTTGGACATGCGTATCGGCCGCCCAGTCGATAGATTGAGTGAGGGGCGGCGGGGCCCAGCTTGACCCCATAAGTCGGATTGGCGAGCTGAAGCGTTACCGTGTCAGCAAAGAGTTGTTTATGAGCCTAGACGTAACTTTACATAATATACATTATGCGCAGTTATAGACCTGTCGTTCAGCGTAGTGATAGGTCCACGCGTGCTATCGTCTGTCCTGCTCATCATCCGGGTTCTGGAGACACTGAATGTCCGAGGCGTTGTCATTCGACGCATTTGCCGCGCTGACGCCGATCAATGGATTGCGGCCTGAGAATCAGCGAGATCTCTACAGGAAGCTGGCACCCCGCACCGTGAAAGCTGGCGACTATCTGTTCCGCGCCGGCGATCCGAATACCGAGTGCCTCTACCTGGTCGATGGCGAGATTGCACTCGAGGATGAAGCTGGCAAGCAGATCAAAACCATTGCGGCCGACAGTGATGCGGCCAAGCACCGGATTGCGCACCAGACGCCCCGCAGCGTCTCCGCACGCTGCCTGGATGCCGTCACCGTGATTGGCATCGACAACAGCCTGTTGGACGTGCTGTTGACCTGGGATCAAACCGGCTCATTCGAGGTCACCGAACTCACCGGCGGTCCGTCGCCTACGGAAAGCGATGACTGGATGACCCGGCTGCTGCAGTTGCCGACATTTCAGATGATCCCACCCGGCAACCTGCAGACCTTGTTCATGCGGCTGGAAACTGTGAACTTCAAGGCCAATGATGTCGTCGTTAAGCAAGGCGATGTCGGCGATTACTTCTATGTGATTGATTCCGGCCACTGCATGGTGACACGGGAATCAACCACACATCCCAAGCCCATCAAACTGGCGGAATTGGGTCCGGGGGCAAGCTTTGGCGAAGAAGCGCTCATCGCGGACACCAGCCGAAACGCGACCGTCACGATGATGTCGGATGGCGCATTGCTGCGCTTGTCGAAGGAAGATTTCCGCAGTTTGCTGCATCGGTCCATGACGCGACAGATCAGCCAGGACGAAGCCGATCGGCTGGTCGCTGAAGAGTCAGCGGTCATCATCGACGTGCGGCTGCCCTCGGAATTCAAGCTCAAGAGTATTCCGGGTGCACGTAATCTGCCGCTTTATCTGCTCCGAATGAAGCTGAGCGCGTTAAGTGCCGAGCTGCCCTACATCGTGTATTGCGATTCAGGGCGCCGCAGCTCGGTTGCGGCCTTCATCATGACGCAAAAGGGATTCAATGTTCAGGTCCTGGACAGCCAAGCATTGAGCGATACCACCGCCTGAAGGCCCAGCCGCAGTCATACGCCAGAAGCTGAGCGTCGCCCTGCTTACATCGTGCTGGTCGGCCGGTCGCTGGATAACGCACCAGCCAGGTAGGTTTCGATCTTCCGCTGGGTCTGGCCACCATCCTGATCGCTGAACTGCACGCCAATCCCCTGCTGACGCTTATTGGCCGCCCCGCTGGGCGTGATCCAAATGACCTTGCCGGCCACGGGCAGGCGTTCATTGGATTCCGACAGCGTCAACAAAATAAACACTTCATCGCCCAAGGCGTAGTCCTTGGTGGTCGGGATAAATAATCCGCCGTTCTTGATGAAGGGCATGTAGGCGATGTATAGCGCCGCTTTGTCCTTGATGGACAGCGTCAGGATGCCAGGCTGGCCACCGGGTCGTGCACTCATGCGGATTGGGTCTCCATACTCAAACGCTGTCGTTCAGGTTCATGCGGCTCATCAGCCGGCCCATTCGCGCCCACTCGATGAGCTGCGTTTCGACCAGCATGCGCAGGTTGGCCTGACTCGTCTGGTTCAAGTGTAGCGCTGACGCATTGGCATCGGCTAATCGCTGCAAGCCCAGCCGTACATCGCTGGGTAGGGATTGCGAGGCGACGCTTCGCAACCGTTCTGCAATCAGTCGAAAAAGACTGGGCCCCACGGCGGTGAGTAACTCATCATCAAGTGCCCCTGCCGCCAGGATGGGATCCCGCTGCTGTGACCAGATGGCATCGAGCTGCTGACGGATGGTGGACTCCTGCCGGGTTAACTCGCTGGCCTGCATGGCTTGGAGAGGCGCATGCCGAAACCGACGCCGTAGCGCCGGTGACAGGTCCGGACAGACTTCATCGAACCAGACGTCGACCCGCTCCGCATCGTTGACCACCGCCCTCACCTGTTCGCAGCGACTGCGAATGGTCGCCGGCAAGGTGGCAGGCCGATCGGACACCAGCAGCAGATGCGCCGAGGCCGGCGGCTCCTCCAGCGTTTTCAATAAGGCATTGGCCGCGTTGACGTTCAACAAATCCGCCTGTGGAATGTAGCCTAGGCGACCTGCGGCGGTCTGTGGTGTGAGATACAACTTGCGGCCGAATTCGCGGATCGCATCCACGGTGATCGACTGCTTGCCCTCTTCAGGGACACAGAGCACAAAGTCGGGGTGGCTGCCGGCGTTGAATTGTTGGCAACCGATGCAGCGGCCACAGGCCTGTGCCTCAGCGGATCGATCGACGCAAAACGCCGCACGAACCAGTGCGTTGGCCAATGCTTGCTTGCCCACCCCTGCAGGCCCGGTCAGTAGCAGGCCGGTGGGAAAGCGGCCGACAGCTAGCCGCTTTGCCAACTGTGCGTAGCGTTCGGTCTGCCATGGCGGCAGGCTTTGATCAGCCAGCAAAGCGGCGCTCCAGCTCGTCGCAGATGGTTCGGGTCATCGATTCAACCGATGCTGTGGCATCAATAATTGCATAGCGTTCGGGTCGGCGCTGTGCGCGTTCCAGATACATCGTCCGGACCCGCGCGTGGAAATCAGTCTCCGCGCGATCAAACCGGTCAGCATTACCGCGTTGTGCGACGCGTTGGACCAGCACTTCCACGGGCAGGTCAAAAAGAAAGACGCAGTCTGGCTGCTGCGTGCCGACGACCATGGTCTCAAGCTGTTCGATGTCATGACTGGGCAAGCCTTGCCCCGCACCCTGATAGGCAAAGCTTGCATCAACGAACCGGTCGCATAGCACCCAGTGACCCGCTTGCAGGGCCGGCCAAATCCGATTGTTCAAATGCACGCTGCGGGCGGCAAACATCAGCAGCAACTCTGCCGTCTTCGGCAGCGGTTCGTCGTGATCTTCCAGGGCAACACGGCGGATCTCTTCGGCCAGCGCTGTGCCACCCGGTTCCCGCGTTGTGACCGGTTCACCGTGCCGGTCTCGAATCCAGCGCGCGACACGAGGCATTTGCGTGCTCTTGCCGCTGCCTTCGACTCCATCGAATACGATAAACCGTCCCCGCGTCATCACCGCCTCAATTGATATCGCCTGACCGCTGCATTGTGTTCTGCCAGCGTATCGGAAAACACGTGTGACCCGTCACCCTTCGAGACGAAGTACAGCGCCGTGCCCGGCTCGGGATTCACGGCAGCCTGTAGTGCCGCCACGCCCGGGTTGCAGATCGGCGTCGGTGGCAAACCACCCCGGGTATACGTGTTGTACGGCGTGTCGCGGCGAAGATCTCGGTAGCGAATATCGCCGTCGAACGACGGTCCGATGCCATAAATCACCGTGGGGTCAGTTTGCAGTCGCATGTTCTTGCGCAGGCGACGCGTAAAGACGCCGGCAATGGTGCGTCGCTCACTCGCAACACCGGTCTCTTTCTCGACGATGGAGGCCAGAATCAAGGCTTCTTCGGCACTGTCGAAAGGTAGATCGGGGATGCGCTGCGCCCATGCCTGTGCCAGCGCCTGTTCCATCGCCCGATATGCGCGAATCAGCAGATGACTCGCGTTGGCACCTCGCGCATAGCGGTAGGTTTCCGGCAAGAACCTGCCCTCGGCATGCCCTGCCCCTAGATCGAGTTGGCTGAGTAAGGTCTCGGTGGCGGGTAGCTTCTCGCCCAGGTCCCATGTCAGCGTGGACTCCGCGCGCAACGCGATCAGCAGTTCCCGGGTACTCCAGCCTTCAATAATGGTAAAGCTGTGTTCTACGACGGCGCCGGAGGCCAGCAGCTGCAGCAAGCCGAGCGGAGTCAGCCCGGGCTCCAAGGCGTATTCCCCCGCGTGTAGATTGCGTGCCGAATCCGTCACCCGAGCGTAGATTCGCAGGTACAGGCCGGTGCGTGCTGTACCGAGCAGGCCATCGCGTTCCAGACGGCCGATGAGTCGAGACAGGCTGGAGCCAGGCTCGAACTCGACACGCGTGGGTTCGGAAATCGACAGCGGTGCGCGAAGCTGTGTTGATGCATCCCAGTACGCGGCTGCCAGCAAGACCAGCCCCAGTAGCAACAGACCGGCCAATCCACGAATCATGTCGAATCTCCATAGGCAGCGAGCATGTCTGTTACGAGTGGGTGGTCCAGCTCGGCCATGACCGCCCGGGTCTGTACACCGGGAGCCTCCCAGTCCGTGAGCGCCGTATCAGACTCTGGTTGGGCTCCGGTCTGCGTGATTCGTTGTAACGGCCAGATGCCGATGAGTGAATTGGCCAGAAAACCTTCTTCAGCTGCTTGCAAATCGTCCATGCTCACGGCTTGTTCCTCCAAGCTGAATCCAAGACGTTGCATGGCCGACGCGACCGATCGCCGGGAAACACCCATCAAGCTTCCGTCTGCAGGCGTGATCCAAGCTGGCCCAGATGCATCGACTTTCTTGAGAAAGAGATTGCTCATACTGCCGCAACGCACGCGGCCGTCTGGATCGGTCATCAAGACCTCCTGCAGCCCGGAATCAGGGGTGAGCGCGCGCTGTGCCAACACCTGGGGCAAGCGATTCAAATGCTTGTGGGGCGATAGCGACGCTGGCCCCGCCGAGTCCATCGACAGCAGGCCCGCATGCACGCCCCGCCCCCACCAATGCGCGGGGCGTGCCGGTAACGGGGCCACGGACATGATGCGCCGGCACGGTGCTGGCCAGCGAGGACCGTAGCCTCGCTCCGTTTGCAACCGACTCAGGGTGATGCGCAGCACGCCACGGCCGCACTGCTTTGCGGCATGTTCCATTTCCCGCGTCAGACCCGAGACGTCGACCTCCAGACCCAGCGCCGCCGCGTCCGTCAGTAACACCTGACGTTGCAGTGCAAATTGGTGGACTTGGCCATCCCACACAAGCCCGGTACGAAACACGCCATCGCCGTACAACAACCCCCGGTCATCGGCCGGGATGCCAGCGTCGGCAACGCCATCCACCCAATGTCGGTTCATGGTCGACCGAATTCGCTATCAAGGCCCAAGGCCGGCAACAATCCACGCGCCTTGGCCTGCATTTCCAGCAACTCCGCATCCGGCTCGGAATCGGCAACGATGCCGGCTCCCGCGCGAAACCAGGCCTCGACCCCGCGAGTCACGAGGGTCCGAATCAGAATATTCAGATCAAGACGACCGTCGACACCGAGATAGCCCAGCGCGCCGGTATAAGCGCCCCGCCCCGCAGGTTCGAGTTCCTGGATGATCTCCATGCACCGAACCTTGGGGCAGCCGGTGATGGTCCCGCCGGGAAAGGTCGCTGCAATCACATCACCCGGACTGACGTCGGCACGAATACGGCCACGCACGTTGGAGACGATGTGGTGCACATGGGCGTAGCTTTCCAGCACCATTAAGTCGTCCACTTCCACGCTCCCCGGTTCGCACAGCCGACCGAGGTCGTTACGCTCCAGATCGATGAGCATGACGTGTTCGGCCCGCTCTTTCGGGTGCCCGATCAATTCGGCGAGCAAGGCCTCGTCGTTGGCCTCGTTGACACCACGGCGCCGTGTCCCGGCGATGGGCCGGGTTTCCACCCAGCCGTCCTGGACCTTGACCAGACGCTCGGGCGAGGAACTAATCACCGCCCAGTCCGCGCGCCGGAATAGGCCGGCGAAGGGGCTGGGGTTGCTGTCGCGCAGGCGACGGTACGTGGTGACAGGGTCCAGGTCGACCGCATAACGAGCGTGCCAGCCGCGTGAGAGATTCACCTGGAACACGTCGCCGGCCAAGATGTACTCGCGGATGCGTTCCAGTGAGTGCTTCAGCCGACCCGGATCTTCCGCCTCGGCCGAGATCAGTGCTGGCTGGTGCAGGCTGTGCTCGGAGCAATTCCTCAGCCGTTCCCGAATCTGGTCAGCGACAGCCTGAGACTCTGCCACGATCCAGACCTGCCCGCTCGTATGCTCGCGGATGAGCGCACCATGACAACGGATGGCGCAGGCTTGTGGCAGTTTGGCCGGGTCTGTCGAGACCGGCACGCGGGGCTCGCATTCAGCCAATAACTCGTAGCCGAGGTAGAGCAGCCAACCCGATATGAACGGCAGATCGTTACTCGCCGGCGACGGGTCCTGACGTTCCGCTGCGACAGCGGCATCCAGGGATTCGAGAAATCCAGCCGAGTTCGCGTGCTGCCCCGTTTGCGATTCGATCATCGTGGACGGTGCCGCGAACAAGACATCGAAGCGGGCGTTAGGCGTGCCCTGCACCACACTCTCCAGCAGCCCCGGAAAGAACGCCGGAGCCGATGCGTGCAGATCAAGAAATGAGCAGGGCGAATCCCAGGGGATTCGAATCGACTGGGGTTTCAAGAATCGGGATCAGACGTACCGGCGGAACACCAGTGACGCATTCGTCCCCCCGAACCCGAAAGAGTTGGACAACACGCAATCCACCGATACCTCGCGCGCCTCGTTGGGCACGTAATCAAGATCGCAACCATCGTCGGGGTCATGCAAATTAATCGTCGGTGGCAATACGCCATCGCGCATCGCCAAAACCGAGAACACTGCCTCGATGCCCCCGGCTGCGCCCAGCAGATGTCCCGTCACGGATTTAGTGGAACTCACCGGCAGGCTGCTGGCGTGATCGCCGAACACGGCTTTGATGGCCTGCGTTTCTGCCACATCTCCCACTTTGGTGGAGGTGGCGTGGGCATTGATATAGCCCACTTGTTCTGGCCGCACACCGGCATCCGCCAGCGACGCTTGCATGGCCCGAGCCGCGCCATTGCCATCGTCCGCGGGTTGCGTGACGTGGTAGGCGTCGCCGCTCATGCCGAACCCTGCAAGCTCGCCCAGGATCTCGGCGCCGCGTGCTTTCGCATGGGCTTCGGATTCGATGACGAGCACAGCGGCACCATCGGCCAGCACGAAGCCGTCACGGTCACGATCCCAGGGCCGGCTGGCTTCGGTCGGCGCCTCATTTCGCGTCGACATCGCACGTGCCGCACAGAACCCGGCCAGCCCCATCGGGCTGGATCCCGCTTCCGCGCCACCGACAATCATGACGTCGGCATCGCCGTGAGCAATCATCCGTGCGCCCAGGCCGATGCTATGCGCCGAAGTCGCGCAGGCCGAAACCGTGGCCAGATTGGGACCACGCGCACCCAGCATGATGGACACGTAGCCCGACACCATGTTGATGATGGAAGACGGAACGAAGAATGGCGAAATCTTCTTTGTGGATCCGGTCTTTTCCAGCAGGACCGCGTTCTGCTCAATGGTGCCGATGCCGCCAATACCGGATCCGATATTCACGCCGATGCGGTCCGCATTGGCGGCAATGTCCAGGCCGGCATGTTCCACCGCCTGTTTGGCGGCCGCAATGCCGTAATGCACGAAGGCATCGGTCCGTCGCTGTTCGCGCGCCCCGAGGTAGGCGTCGGCATCGAACCCGTCTACCAGACCTGCAAAACGGGTCGGATACTGACTCACGTCATAGGATTCGATGGTCCGAATCCCCGACCGCCCCTCGACGACGCGAGACCACGCATCGCTCAGCGTTGAGCCCACGGGCGAGATGACGCCCATTCCAGTGACAACGACACGTTGCTTCATGGAAACAGTCTGCTAGACAGATTAGGTGTGGCGCGGCAGCGCCAAAGAAAACGCGAGCTGATTAGCTCGCGTCGGGGGCATTCGCCTTGATGTATTCAATGACGTGCTGGAAGGTGACGATCTTCTCGGCTTCTTCGTCCGGGATATCGATTTCGAATTCTTCTTCCAGAGCCATCACGAGTTCGACGGTATCCAGGGAGTCAGCCCCCAGGTCGTCGACGAACGAGGCCTCGGGTGTGATCTGCTCTTCCGAGACGCTCAGCTGCTCGGCGATGATTTTCTTGACCCGATCTTCCATTCCGCTCATCCGAACTAACTCCTCAAAAATACGGTAACTCGGCGTCCTCACGCCGGGGCGCGCCATTGTATGGGAACCCGGGAGGCGCGGCTAGCCTGCCTCGCCCCAGGGTCGCATCGCGGCTCACGCCATGAACATCCCACCATTGACGTGCAAGGTCGTACCCGTGATGTAGCCCGCGCCCGGACCACAGAGAAATGCCACCGCCTCGGCGATCTCCTCCGGCGCGCCGAGACGGCCAAGCGGAATGCTGCCTAGCAGTGACTCACGCGTGCCTTCATCGAGCACGTCTGTCATATCCGTGGCAATAAACCCGGGAGCCACTGCATTAACGGTAATGTTTCGCGAACCGATCTCCGCCGCCAGCGAACGCGTGGCACCCAGCAGGCCGGCCTTACTCGCGGCATAGTTCACCTGGCCGGCGTTGCCCGTTGAACCCACGACGGATCCGATGTTCACGATGCGCCCGGCTCGCGCTTTCATCATGCCGCGCAGCACCAGGCGAGACAGGCGAATGGCGCCCACAAGATTGGCCTGTAGCACGTCCATGACATCCTCGTCCTTCATCCGCAGGAAGATGTTGTCACGCGTGATACCCGCATTGTTGATCAGTAGCTGAACAGCGCCAGATTCGGCCGCCACCTGCTTGATCAGGGCGTCGCAGGCCGCTGCATCCGTGACATCGAGTTCAGCGCCACGCCCCCCGTACTGAGCCAGGGCCTCACCGATGCGGCCTGCGCCGGCGGCACTGGTCGCCGTACCGATGACTTCGGCGCCCTGCTCGCCCAACTTGCGGGCAATTGCCGCACCGATACCTCTGGATGCACCGGTCACCAGTGCGACCTGGCCGGCCAGCGGCTGACTTGATGTGTTCTCGGTCATGGAGTCACTCCGTTTTAGGCGGTCAGAGCCTGTTGCATGGCCTCGGGTGTGGCCAAACTCGTGGCCGGCAAAGCGCGGTTAATCCGTCGCATTAAACCCGTTAACACTTTGCCTGGGCCGCATTCCAGGAAACGCACGTCGCCCATGCCCGCCAGGTACTCGATGGTTTCAACCCAGCGCACGGGGGCGCGGACCTGTTCGATCAATTGTTCACGGAGCACCTGCAGGTTATCGGCGGGCGCCGCGGAGACATTCTGGATCACCGGACACGTGGGCTCGGCAAGGGCCAGCGCATCCAGCGCCTCCCGCAGTCGATCGGCCGCTGGTCCCATCAGTCGGCAATGCGACGGCACGCTGACCGGCAATTTGACCACCATACGGGCCCCATGGGCCTTGGCGTGTTCACTGGCGCGCGCCACCGCGCTGGCGTGACCGGCGATAACAACCTGCCCAGGCGCGTTGAAGTTTACGGGTTCCAGCACATCGTCCTCTGCGTACTGGTCGCATAGGACCTGGACTGCGGCGTCCTCCAATCCCACCACCGCCGCCATGGCGCCCTCACCTTCTTTCACCGCCGCCTGCATGGCCTGGGCACGAACACGCGACAAGCGCAGCGCATCCGCAAAGCTTAAGACGTTGGCGGCGACCAGGGCTGCGTATTCACCCAAGCTATGACCGGCAACCGCCACCGGCTGCGCGCCACCGGCTTCTGTCCAGTGCCGATACAGTGCGACATCGGCCGCCAGCATGGCCGGCTGGGTGTGTTCCGTGCGATCCAACTCGTCGGACGGACCTTGTCGAATCAAGGCCGACAGCGCATACCCCAACGCCTCGTCTGCCTCGTCCAGCGTCTGGCGGACCACCGACGAGGCGTCGATGAAGGCATCCAACATCCCGACGCTTTGCGACCCCTGCCCGGGGAACAGCATGATTGTCTTGCTCAATCTCGACTCCGTTCAGTTCTGTTGTTCTTGGTCTGTTTTGCTCTTGATCTAGTCGCTACCAGACGCTGCATCCGCGGCCGGTGCTTCGGCGGCATTCGGCCAGCGCCATTCGGCCCACATTAATGGCAGCGCGGCCAAAGCCCCGAACAAGTGAGAACGCGTGGCAACCGGCACGCCGATGGCGGCTTCGTTGGACACCGTGATGCCGATGAACTCTTCCCACAGCAGCTTGCCCACCAGGTAGACCAGGCAGGCCACCGCAATCCAGTCACCGCGCAGGGCCGGTTGTCGCAGGCCCAGCAAGAAAAATCCGTGCATGAGCCCTGACAAACCAACGTACCACTGCATCCCCTCACCAAACCAGTACAGGCCTGCACTGGTCATAACCGCCATGAGCAGGAAACGAAGCATCCACCACGACAGGCGAATCGTCTCAGGACAGAGCAACACCAGAATGACCAAACCCGTTCCGTTGAGTAACAGGTGGTACCAGCTCGCATGGACGAGATGTCCCGTCCAGATCCGCCACCACTGCCCCTGGGCGACTGCAGCATGATCGAATCGCAGCCACTCGCGTCCCCATTCGCCCAGACAGGCCAGCGCCAGAATCACGAGGCCCAGCAGCGCGGGAAACAGCCATTCCTGCCGCTTCAACCCACCCTGGTTTGCTATGATCGCGACCACGTTTTCTTCCAGTCTTGACGGTTTAACATGCGTTCCAATCAGCGTCTTACGCGACAGTCCGGCTTCACCTTGATCGAAGTCATGGTCGTCGTGGTCATACTCGGGATACTCGCGGCCGTCGCAGTGCCGCGCATTATGGACAATCCTGACAAGGCGCGGGCAGCCAAGGCACGACAGGACGTGCGAGCAATCGAGGCGGCATTGGACATGTATCGCCTGGATAACTACCACTACCCCAGCACGCAGCAAGGCTTGGAGGCCCTGGTGCGACAGCCCAGTGGCGAGCCGCCGGCCCGCAACTGGAAGGAAGGCGGTTACCTGCGTAGCGTGCCCAAGGATCCTTGGGGGAACGACTACCTTTACCTTTCGCCGGGCTCGAAGTCGGATATCGACGTCTACAGTCTCGGCGCGGACGGTCGCCCGGGTGGTGACGGCGCCAATGCCGATATCGGCAACTGGCAGACTGGCGGATAACGACTCGAATGTCGCCTTACCGCGGCCCTTCGCCCGCCGCGGCCCGTTGCCGTGGGTTCACGCTCATCGAGCTGATCGTGGTGATCTTCATCATCGGCATCATCGTCACGCTTGCCGCGCTGTCTGTCAGCGGCCGCGGCCGCAGTGATCAGGTCGAACTCGAAGCGCGGCGGATGGCCGAACTGATCCGGCTGGCCGGAGAACGCGCCATCATCTTCGGTGAAGACTATGGCCTGGCCGTGGCGCAGCGCGAATATGCGTTTCTAGTGCTAACGGATCGTGGCTGGGCACCGGCCGACGGACCTTTGCGGCAACGTCAGCTACAGGAACCCCTCGAACTACGCCTGGCGGTTTCACTGGATCGGGAGAACCGGTTTTCCCTGCCCACCCCCGATCAACAAACCGAGGATGACGAGGACGCACCGGAGGCTCTCGAACCCGATGTACTGTTCCTGTCCACCGGTGAAATGACCCCGTTCGAGCTCACCGTGGTCCTTCCCGACTCCGACATTGCGTACCGAGTCGAAACCGACCTGACGGGCCAGGTCGAAACCCAGCGGGTTGAGCATGCGTACTAGCCGTGGGTTCACCCTGCTCGAGGTGCTTGTCGCCGTGGCCATGGTCGGAATTGCATTGGCTGCCGTGCTGGTCTCGACTTCGGCCACCATCAACAATGCCGGTCGTTTTCGCGACGTGACAATCGGCACGCTGATCGCCCGCAATGTACTGATCGAATTCCAGGTCCGCGACGAATGGCCGGATACCGGTGATTCCGATGGTGATGTGGAAGTTGCCGGTCAGGACTGGACCTGGGAGGCCACGGTGAGTGAAACCGCGGACGAAAACGTGCGCCGTCTGGATGTGGCCACCTATGCGCAGGGCCGCCAGGCGGCGGCACTGTCCGGATTCCTGCCCAAGCCATGACGCCCCAGGGCAAACTCCAACGGGGTTTCACGCTGCTGGAACTCATGGTGGCGATTGCCATCTTCGTGATTTTTTCTGCCATGGCCTACGGCGGGCTGATGACGGTGCTCAACGCACGGGCCGACATCGAAGACTCCTTAGAAGATACCCGTCAGCTTCAAATGGCCTTGTTCCGCTTGGAGCAGGACATTGAACAAATTCGGGCTCGGCCTATTCGAGATGATTTTGGTGACCCCCGACCTGCGGTACTGCTCGACGAGTTTCAGCGTCTCGAATTCACACGAGGTGGTCGACGCAACCCAATGAAATTGCAGATCAGTCACCTGGAGCGCGTGGCCTACGGCCTGGAGGACGAAGCGCTGGTTCGCTATGCCTGGGCGACCCTGGATCGCGTGCAGGACACCGCCATCACCAAGACCATCCTGCTGGACGATGTCATCGACCTGAACTGGCGATTTCTCGGAGCAGGATCAGACTGGGAAGATCAATGGCCCATCCCTGACCCCACAACCGGAGCGCCTGCGCTCACGGCGCCCCCGCCCCGTGTCATCGAATTACAGATAGAGACTCGTCGCTGGGGTGAACTGCGCGCGCTCTATCGCATTACCTCGGCAGAGTCCGCGACATGAAGCGGTCGCAGCAAGGCGTCGCGGTCCTGACCGCCATTTTTGTTATGGCGCTGGCCAGCATCGCAGCAGCATCGCTGGCCTATCGCCAGAATATCGCCTTCCACAGGACAGAGGCCCTCAAGCACTCCGAGCAGGCATGGTGGGTGGCCCGGGGCGTGGCGGATTGGGCGACCACCTTGCTGGAGAAAGATCGGGAACAAGGTGAGGTCGATCATCTCGGCGAATTCTGGGCCACGCCTGTGGACTACTTGCCGGTCGATAACGGCGTGGTGACGGGCGGCATGGTCGATCTTCAAGGTCGCTTCAACCTGAACAACCTCGCCAGCACCGATCCGATTTACAGCGAGATTTTTCAGCGCCTCATCCTGGGTCTGAGCCTGGAATCGGGCAGCCCGACACCAGACCCCGAGCAACTGGTCGCAGCCATTCAGGACTGGATCGATCCGGATGTCGAGCCGCGGTTTCCCGGCGGCGCAGAAGACGGAATATACCTGTCCAAAACACCGCCCTACCGTGCGGCCAACAGGCCGTTTGCCAGCGTGTCGGAACTCCGTTTGGTCGACGGAGTCACGCCCGCCCTCTATGCCGCACTGGAGCCGTTGGTGACGGCATTGCCCGAAGAAACGACGATCAATATCAATACCGCGCCGCCTGCGCTTCTCCTGGCCCTAAGCGCCAACCCATCCCCAGGAGACATTGCAGCCTTCGTGGAGAATCGCGCGGAGCAACCCGCCGAGTCACTCGACCCCATCACCAACGATGCCTTGCTGGGGCCCGCTGTTGATCGCCAGGGGCTCTCGGTTTCCAGCCGCTACTTCCTGGTCCACGGCGAAGCGACAATTGGCAGAGGTCGGGTGAGACTGTACAGTTTGATCTTCCGCAGCGCGCAGGGCCAGGCGCGTGTCGTCTATCAGAGCCGGGATACATTCTGAGCCCCGACAAGACGGCGACAGCCGACGCGACGTGAGCCAGCCTCCGCATTACCTGACAGCATTCAGAACTAACCTGTGCGACGTACCCTGTTCATTCGCCTGACCCAGCCAGGTCCGGACGTCCCTGCAACATCTGTTGTCCGGCAGCCGTCCGGCGAATTCGGCCGCGTTGAGCGCGCCAGCCTCGCCACATTGCTCGGCGAAGCTGCGGCTGATGACCGCGTCGTGCTGCTCTTGCCAGCAGAAGATGCTGTGATCACGACTGTGGATTTGCCCGTCCGCCAGCGGGCGCGTCTGATGCAGGCCCTGCCCTTCGCGCTCGAGGAGCAGCTGGCGGACGACGTCGATACCATGCATTTCGCATTGGGCGGCAAGACGACCCAGGGCGGACATCATGTCGCGGCCATTCGGGCAGACCGCCTGGAGGCCTATCTGGCCCCCTTCGAGCACTGTGCTGCCACGGTCGAGGCGGCCTACCTTGATGCGCAGCTACTCCCGCTGGAAGCCGGGATATCAACTGCGCTGTGGCTGGAAACGCAGCGCGGCCTGCTCAAAACCGACGGGCAGGCGCTGGCCATGGACACCGAGTTGCTCGCGATTGCGTTGGAGCAGCTGGACCACCCAGAAGCGGCGGAAGTCTGGCTTGCAGACGGTTTAGATGCCCCCGCCGGCCTGCCGGCGGATGCCACTCGACACCAGGTACGCGACGGGATCGAGCAGCTGGCTCAATGGGCGCACGCCGGCCATGGGGCGCTGAATCTGCTCCAGGGCGCTTTTCGGCCGCAAGCTGAACAATCGCAATGGTGGCGCCCCTGGCTGCCAGCCGCTGTCATCGGCGGCATCCTGGTGCTGCTGGCGACCGGCTACCAGGCCGTTGATCTCGTACAAAAGCGCCAGACATTGCAAGCGCTTGAAGCGGACAACATCGCCCAGTTCCAGCAACTGTTTCCTGCTGAACAGCGCATTGTCGATGTCCGGACCCAGCTCGAACAGCAGCTGCGGCAGCTCAACAATCCGAACGACGCGCAGGGATTCCTGTTCCTGCTGGATCAGACACAACAGGCGTTTGCAGACAGCAGCAGTTTTGCCATGACGGAACTCCAGTATCGCGACGGCCAGCTGTTCATCGGGCTGGAGGGCGAGGACTTGCAAGCCCTGGAGCGGCTACGAGAGCAGTTCGCCCAGCAGACCGCGGTGGAGCTTGAAGTGTTATCGGCCAATGCTGGAACAGATGGCGTTAAGGTCCGACTGCGGCTCAGCCCGCGGGGTGGCGCATGAGTCCGGCACTGGAGCAGATCCGCGCCCGCTATCTGGCGCTGGAGCCACGTGAGCGCCGTCTGGTTGTGGGCGCTGCCGCTGTGGTCTTGGCCCTGCTTTACTACCTCTTGGTCTGGGAGCCTCTGGCCTTGGGGCGTGCGCAGTTGAGCAACCAAATTCAGGCGGAACAAAACCTGGCCATGGAACTGGCGGCCGCCGCTCCGCTCGCACGTAGCGCAGGCAGCGCGAACCGGTCTGCTACCGCGAATCGGAATCGTTCGATGTTGGCGGTAGTTGACCAGACCGGCAAAGCGGCCGGGTTGGGGTCTGGCATCCGCCGCGTGCAGCCAGAGGGTGACAACCGTGTTCGCGTCTGGTTGGAGGGGGTCGAATTCAACCAGGCCGTCCGCTGGTTACACCAGATCGAGACGCAACATGGTCTCGAAGTCGATTCGGCCGATGTCGGCAGGCAGAGCAAACCCGGACTCGTTGAAGCGCGCCTCGGGCTGGTGCGGCCATGATTCGTGCAACCATTGCGTTCGTTGTCGCGCTGCTCATCGGCTTGGTGATCTTCTTGCCGGTCCGCACGGTTTATGGCTGGTTCGCGCCCGACCAATCACCAGTCACCGTGCATGGCCTGGACGGCACATTGGTTCACGCGCGCGTCGACACGCTGGCGTACCAGCAACAGGCCGTGGCCACCGACCTGACATGGCAATGGCAGCCCCTGCGGTTGTTACTGCTACAGGTGGCCGGGACGGTGACCGCAGATGTGGCTCGCGGTCCGGTGACAGCAGTGGTGTCGGCCACGCCCTGGGGACGCGTGCGCATGAGCGCGGTGCAGGGCCGATTCAATCTTGTTGATCTGCTTGGTCTGGCCGAGTTAGACGGCATTGGCATTGGCGGTGGCGCGGCTCTGGATGTTCGCGAACTGGTCTTTACGCCCTCGGCCCTTTCGGCGGTGGATGCCATGGTGACCGTCCGCGACCTGGCCTGGGCGTTCGGGCCCAAGAACTACGCGCTCGGCGACTTCGAAGCCCGTTTCGCGCTGGAAGAAGCCGCCGTCGTAGGGACATTGTCGGATACCGGCGGACCGGTCGCACTGGAGGGGACGGTGCGCGTCGACCCCGCCAGCCGCCGATACAACCTGGAGGGCCGGCTCAAACTGCGGAGCACGGCCGACCCCGTGCTTGGCAACCTCATCAGCGGGTCCTTGGGTCGCCCCGACGCCCAAGGCTGGTTCCGGTTGAGACAGCAAGGTCAGTGGTGAGCTGGCACCCCCACGTCACGGTTGCAACGGTCATTGAGGATGGCGGGCGATTCCTGCTCGTGGAAGAGCAGACCCGGCACGGCCTGCGCTGGAACCAACCCGCAGGACACTGGGAACCCAACGAAACCCTGCTCCAAGCTGCCGTTCGTGAAACCCGGGAAGAAGCCGCCGTCGATGTGCGGTTGACCTCCGTTGTCGGGCTGTATGTCTGGACCCGTCCTGACGCGCCCAACGACGGTGCCGCTGAAACCTTTCTTCGGGTCACATTCGCCGGTGAGGTCCGACAGCACCATCCGGACCAGGCATTGGACGAGGGCATTGTTCGGGCCCACTGGGCCAGCCGGGATGAGATCGCCGCCAACGCGGCCCGGCTTCGCAGTCCGATGGTGTTGCAATGCATTGATGACTGGCTGGCCGGCGCGCGCCACCCCCTGGATGTGCTTCACCATCTCCAGCCATGAGCCTGGTGATTGTCGGATTATCCGGTGGCGTGGATTCCGCGGTGGCAGCGCATCGCCTGATACAGGCAGGCCACACCGTCGAAGGCCTGTTCATGTTCAACTGGGCCGAGGATGAGACCGGCTATTGCCAGGCTGCCGACGACTTCAAGGCTGCCCAGGCCGTGGCTGATCACCTGGGCATCGTGCTGCATCGTGCTGACTTTTCTCAGGCGTACCTCGACCGGGTGTTCCAGCATTTTCTGGATGAATATGCCGCCGGGCGAACGCCGAATCCTGATCTGCTCTGCAACCGGGAAATCAAGTTCGCCCCGTTTCGTGAGCATGCCTTGCGCCTGGGCGCAGACGCAGTGGCCACGGGGCACTATGCGGCCACGCGCAACGGCCTGCTCTACCGTGCGGTAGACGAGAACAAGGACCAGACCTACTTCCTGGCGCTGGTCCGCTCCGAGCAACTGCAGCAGGTCGTGTTTCCATTGGCCGATCTGCCCAAATCAGAGGTGCGGGCGATCGCCGCATCCATCGGCCTACCCAACCACGACCGCAAGGACTCGACGGGCATTTGTTTCATCGGCGAGCGCAATTTCGCTGACTTTCTCGCCGGCCACCTTGACGATCAGCCAGGCCCCATCTGTGATGAATCAGGTCGGCAGATCGGAGAGCATCGTGGACTGTGGCGCTTTACGATTGGACAACGCAAAGGGCTGGGTATCGGTGGTGTCAAAGGGGCCAGCGAGTCGCCCTGGTTTGTTTGCGGCAAGCAACCGGATAACCGAACCCTGCTGGTCACACAAGACCGCGAACACCCGGTGCTGTCCGGCAAAGTACTAATCGCTGCCGACGTGAACTGGATTGGCGAGGCGCCTGTGCTACCCACGCGCCTGCAGGCCAGAATTCGGCACCGCCAGCCGTTAATGAACTGTCAGGTCGCATCGTTGCCTGATACTCCGTCACGGCTGCATGTGCAGTTCGACCAACCACCCTGGGCCATCGCCCCGGGGCAGTACATCGTCTTCTACGATGGTCCGCGCTGCCTGGGCGGCGCCGTCATCGAGGTTAACGAAGCGTTATAATCTCTGGCCGAACGCAACAGCCCCGGTTC
Source organism: Abyssibacter profundi (assembly GCF_003151135.1). Lineage (NCBI taxonomy): Bacteria > Pseudomonadati > Pseudomonadota > Gammaproteobacteria > Chromatiales > Oceanococcaceae > Abyssibacter > Abyssibacter profundi. The sequence continues at coordinate 204,222 of NZ_QEQK01000004.1, read as the reverse complement.
ACACAAGTTCCTAGGAGAACTCCATGAGTGACAGCTTTTCCGCCCGCGGCACGCTAGAAGTCGGCAGCCAGTCGTACACCATGTATCGGCTCAGTGCGCTGGAGAATGATTATCAGGTCTCCCGCCTGCCCTACTCCATGAAAATTCTTCTGGAGAACCTGCTTCGCAACGAAAACGGAAAAGATGTCACGGCTGAGGACATCAAAGCGGTAGCCCAGTGGGACGCCAAGGCGGAGCAGACGCAGGAAATCGCCTTCACCCCATCCCGCGTCATTCTTCAGGACTTCACAGGCGTGCCCGCAATCGTGGATCTGGCTGCGATGCGTGATGCCATGCAGGCGCTGGGCGGCGACCCGGACAAGATCAATCCCTTGTCGCCGGCCGAACTGGTCATTGACCACTCGGTGATGGTCGACCACTTTGCCTCGGACGACGCGCTGGACCTGAATGCCAAGATCGAATTCGATCGAAACAAGGAACGCTATGCCTTCCTGCGCTGGGGACAGGGTGCGTTTTCCAATTTCAAGGTTGTCCCGCCCGATACGGGCATCGTGCACCAGGTCAATCTGGAGTATCTGGCTCGCGTAATCTTTGATCGCGACGGGGTGGCCTACCCGGACACCGTCGTCGGAACGGACTCCCACACCACAATGATCAACGGTGTCGGCGTGCTGGGCTGGGGTGTCGGTGGCATTGAAGCCGAAGCCGCGATGCTTGGTCAGCCCATTACCATGCTGATTCCGCAGGTGGTCGGCTTCAAATTGAGTGGCAAGCTGCCTGAGGGCACAACGGCCACCGACCTTGTGCTGACCGTGACCGAGATGCTGCGCGCGAAAGGCGTGGTCGGAAAGTTCGTGGAGTTCTTCGGAGACGGCCTGGCCGAGTTGCCGCTGGCCGATCGCGCCACCATCGCCAACATGGCGCCAGAATACGGTGCCACCTGCGGAATCTTTCCGGTGGACGGCGAGACGATTCGGTACCTGGAACTCACCGGCCGCGACGCCGAGCAAATTGCCCGCGTCGAAGCCTATGCCAAGGAACAGGGCATGTGGCGCATCGATGGCGAGCCGGATCCGGAATACACGGATGTGCTGGAACTCGACATGTCCACTGTCCAACCCAGCCTGGCTGGGCCCAAGCGGCCGCAGGATCGCGTGTTGCTCAAGGACATGGCGACGCTGTACCAGAAGGAAGTCGGCAAGTTCGTGGATGAACGCGAAGCCAAGAGCGGCGAAGTGGCTCGGCTGGAAAGTGAAGGCGGTGGCGGCGTCGCGGTGGGCTCGGACACCAAGCTCGGCGAAGCCACTGTCAGCTACAACGGTCAGGAGTTCACGCTCAAGGACGGCTCGGTGGTCATCGCCGCCATCACCTCTTGCACCAATACCTCGAATCCGGCTGTGCTGATCGCAGCAGGGTTGCTGGCGCGCAATGCACGGGCCAAGGGGTTGACCGTCAAACCCTGGGTCAAGACCTCGCTAGCGCCCGGCTCCAAGGTCGTGACGGACTACCTGATCAAGGCCGGCTTAATGGATGACCTGGAAGCCCTCGGGTTCCATGTGGTCGGCTACGGGTGCACGACCTGTATCGGTAACTCCGGCCCCCTGCCGGACGAAATCTCCAAGGCGATCAACGAACACGACCTGGTCGCCACGTCGGTGCTCTCAGGCAATCGCAACTTCGAGGGCCGGGTACACGCCGACGTGCGAATGAATTTTCTCGCGTCGCCCCCGCTGGTTGTCGCCTACGCACTGGCCGGCAGCGTCGTCGATTCATTGGTCGAGCGGCCGATTGGTCAGGACGCCGATGGCAACGACGTCTTTCTCAAGGATGTCTGGCCCAGTCAAAAAGAGATTCAGGAACTCATCGGCACGTCGCTGTCGTCCGAGATGTTCAAGAGCAGTTACGGCTCGGTCTTCGAAGGTGATGCCCGGTGGAAGGGCATGGAGACCCCGGAAGGGAATCGTTTCGATTGGCAGGACGATTCGACCTATGTCCAGAACCCGCCCTACTTCGTCGATATGGACCCGGAGCCGGAAGACATTAAACCCATCCGGGGCGCACGCTGCCTGGCCCTACTCGGTGATTCCATCACCACCGACCACATTTCTCCGGCCGGCAACATTGCGGCTGATTCCCCAGCCGGTCAGTACCTGCAGAGCAAAGGTGTCAAGCCGGTGGACTTCAACAGCTACGGTTCGCGCCGTGGCAACCATGAAGTGATGATGCGGGGCACCTTTGCCAACATCCGGCTACGTAACCAGCTGGCCCCCGGCACCGAGGGCGGTTGGACACGCTTCCAGCCGGATGACGAAGAAATGACGATTTACGATGCGGCGATGAAGTACCAAGACAACGGTACGCCGCTGGTGGTGCTGGCCGGCAAGGAGTACGGCACGGGCTCGTCCCGCGACTGGGCCGCCAAGGGAACCCAGCTGCTGGGCGTTAAGGCCGTGATCGCACAGAGTTTTGAGCGTATTCATCGCTCCAATCTGGTGGGCTTCGGCGTCCTTCCGCTGTGCTTCAAGGACGGCGATGACATCGAGTCCCTGGGGCTGTCGGGCAAAGAAACCTTCGAGATCGAAGGTTTGGAAGAAGGCGCCAAGTTCGTCACCGTCAAGGCCACGTCAGACGATGGCGAGGAAAAAACCTTCGAGGCGAAAGTCCGCATCGACACGCCTAAGGAGTGGGATTACTACCGCAACGGCGGCATTCTCCACTACGTGCTGCGCGAGCTCGCAGCAGCTGCCTGATCGGGGCCCGCCCCCTATTTCTACCGGCCCCGCCACGGCGGGGCCTTTTTCTGTACATTCGCCACAAGTCATCAGCGACGTGGCATGGCTGTTGGATCATCCGGCTACGCCGGGTTTAATCAAGGATCGAGACTGAAATGAGACGAGTGGTCTTCAACCAGAAAGGCGGCGTTGGCAAGACAACCATTGTCTGCAACCTGGCGGCCATTGCCGCCAGTCGTGGATTACGCACGCTGGTGCTGGATCTTGATTCCCAGTGCAATGCGACCCAGTACCTGCTCGGAGACGCCGCGGCTAGTGGCGAGGGCACGATTGGTGACTTCTTCGAAGGGACCTTGTCGTTCAGTCTTCAATCGCGTGGGTTGGACCCATTCTTGGTCGCCACCCAGACCAACGGCCTTTATGTGCTACCCGGCGACCCGGCGCTGGAGCACCTGCAGCCGAAACTGGAGTCACGCCAGAAAATCTACAAGCTGCGCCAGGCCTTGGACAAACTCAAGGGTTTTGATGCGGTTTATATCGACACCCCACCGGCTCTGAACTTCTACAGTCGCTCAGCGCTAATTGCTGCGGACCGTGTGCTCATCCCATTCGATTGCGACGACTTCGCTCGCCAGGCGCTATATGTCTTGCTGGACAACATTGCTGAACTACGCGCCGATCACAATGAAGAGCTGGAAGTCGATGGAATCGTCGCCAACCAGTTTCAGCATCGCGCCAAACTACCGCAGCGCATCGTGCAAGACCTCGTCGACGAGGGCCTGCCCGTGCTTTCAACCCGGCTCGGCCCATCAGTGAAGGTGAGAGAATCGCATGAGCAGGGCAAGCCGTTGATTGCCTTGGAGCCCAAGCACAAAATCACCGAGCAATTCACCGCATTGTTCGAGGAGCTTGACCACGGTTAGGTGCCTAGCTAGCTAGCGACACAAAAAAACCGGGCCATCGCCCGGTTTTTTTATCTATCGAACCTGTCCTTCGTAGCGTTCACCCGGCGGTAGGACGATCCGGGGCTGGGTACGGGTGGGCTCCCAAAGCGCTGGGGGCGGCGGCGGCAAGCCTTCGGTCATCCGTGCCTGCGGCACCGCGATACGGGCTGCCGGATGCAATTCATTTCCCGCGTAATAGTTGACCCAGCCACGTAATCTGGCCAGATTGGCGGCGATATCGGCACTCTGCGGAGCCAGGCGCTCGGCGCGCTCCAAGAGCTCCAAGGCAGTGTGGTAATCCCCCTGCTCCGCCTTTGCAGCGGCCAGGTTGTTCAGCGCCACAGGATCAAACGGATTGATCTCCAACGCTTCGGCAAACCGACGCTCTGCGGTCGCCACATCGCCCTCGGCCATGTTGCGACGTCCCAGCGAATGGAAGGTCTGCGGTCCATACGCGGCCTCGGCTCGCTGGGCGACCTGCATCGATGACGGTTGGCTGGTGCTGCTGCGAGCAAATGGATTCTGACCCGGCAGCATATCCGCGGCTGCCTGAGCCGTGCCCCCGGCCGCTATGAGCATAAATGCCAGCAAGCGGTGTTGTTTCATCGGTGTTTTCACGAAGGATCTCCTACCCAGTCCGGTGCAATCCGGCTTGGAGGTAATGGAACTTGCGCCTGCGGGCGGAACCAGTATCGCAGAAAGCCCATTCCGTTGAACTGTTCGTAGTCACGTGCATTGTCAAACCCAATGGTCGCACCAATCGACACCTGCGGTGCCAGCATGTACTCCATTTCGCCACTGAGGTTGAACCCCAGGCCCGTGACGCTTTGGCCTTCATAGCGAGACTCAACGGGCAGCGTGGGTTCGTTCTGCTGAAACTCGACCAACGCCGACTGCAAGGCGTCGCTGGTCGGGAAATAAGCGGCATCATCCTCTCGGAAGGACTGGATGCCCAAGGCCCCAGATATGCGGTACGACCAGCGGTCTTGTCGCCCCAACCACTCAACAGGAACACCCAAGCTGAGATAGAACTGCGGACTGAAATAGCCCCCATGTCCGAAGGTGAAATACCGGATGTTGTGTTCGTAAAAGAACGAGGTGGCATTAATTCCCCAGGTTACCCGCATGTCATCACGGTCGATCGCTCGGCTGTAGAAGCCCGCGCCGATTTCGAACTGGGTGTTGTCGAGAACGTTGTTGCCTTCCAGTACGTAGTAGGCCGCGTTGGTGTAGAGCCCGTTAGGCCCGCCATCGTAGGCCAGGTCCAGCCGCCCGCCCGTTCGCATGACGCCGCCCCAATTCACGCCCAATGCCGGATCAAATGCGCCGGCATAAGACAGCAGGCTGTCCGAAACCGAACGCCGTGACAAATCGAGCTGCCAGACCAGATCGCCGGTCCGCGGTGCCCAGCGGAGACCGCCTTGAAGATCCTCCTCTCTGAAACCGATCGGGGTCGATCCGACGTCCAGGCGAAGGTTGGCGACATCGTAAACCAGACCCACCGCAACGCCGGCATCATCCTGCGAGAACCGCAGGTCGTTACGGTCACCCGCGACGACGCCCTCAACCAATGGCAGCGCACCGAAGAACGCCAGTTCACGGCCATCCAGATTTCCTGCGTCCAGGAAAACCGGCACCGCGCGCAACCGTACGCGGCCCGCTGCGGGCGCAAAACTGAACTCGACCGGCAGTTCCAAATCGGTCAATTCATCGAGTCCGGGCTGTCCATCGCGCGTGCGCAAGCTCAGACCGCCCGCACCGTAGGCACTACGTTGTGCGCGTATTTCGGAGATTTCGCGAAGAATGTCATCCCGCGGATCGGTGGCAACAAGCCGTGGCCGCTGACGCGTTTGAAGCGCCGGTGCGGGGCGCAGCGGCTCGCGGGCTGGGTATTCGTAGATGACCGGGGGGCGCTGAGTGGCCGGAGGTGCCGGGACCGACTGGTAGGTAGGGCCGCTTCTTACTGGCGATGGAACCGAGGTGACGGGTGCCGTGCCATAGGGTTGCGCAACCGGCGCCGGGGCCGTTAAAGATTCATCGAGCGTGTACGGCGTCGACTCATAAATGACTTCGCCCTCGTAGGGGGCTTGAGGGCGAATCGGATAGCTGCGAAATGTCTCGGGACTTCGGGTATCAGTCTGCGGCGTGAGCGTCGCATCAAACCGATTCGCCGAGAGGCCCGCCGGTGAGTCTCTGGGCTCGCCCGGTCGCCCTTGCGCGGGCATTCCCACTGCAACAGCCTCGAACCCGCTGTTCGTCGCACCCAGTCCGCCGGTTTTCTGCACCCGCAGAGCGGCGTCGCCATCCACAAGCGCACGATCGTCCTTAAGCCGGGTGTCCAAGGCCAGGTCCGCTCCACCGCGTTGGCCCAGCTGGGCACGCTCAGGATCGATCAGATAAAGCGTGGGTGCATGCCGCCAGCTATCCGTGCCGCCCAGGTCCCCGCGATTATTCTCGGCGTCCAGCGCCAAGGCTTGGCGGAAATATTCCAGCGCGCGGCCGTCCTGCCCTTGAATACGGGCCAGTCTGCCAGCCAGCGCATAAAGCCGTGCATTCCCCGGCTCGCGCTCAAGGGCCTGCGCCAGCATCGCCTCGGCGCGATCATATTGCTGCAAAGAGATCGAAGCCGCGATCGCGCCTTTGTAGGCATCGATGCTCGATGGGTCGATGCGCAGCACCCGATCGTAGATCTCCAGCGTGCGGTCGTACTCTTCCGCATCGCTATAAAGACGGGCAAGCGCCATGAGCAGACGCGGATCGTTGGGATTCACCTGCAGCAACGGATGCAGATACTCGTAGGCCAGCGCGAGATCGCCCTCTTCACGAATCATGTCCGCCTGACGCAGCCGGTGTGCGACCTGCAGATTTGCCAGATCTTGGCGCTGCTGCGGCGTGAGATTGGGCTCGTTCTGTAGATCCTCGATCTGGACCTCGAACTCGGCGTCCTGGCGCAATTTAAGCAGCAAGGAGGCGTACTGCAGCCGGGTACCCGGATCGGGGACCGCCTGCCGCGATAAGGCCATGCGCATGTAGCGTAAGGCCTCACCCTCTTCGCCGATTTCCGCCAAAGCCGTGGCCAGCGCCCCAAGCAATTCGGGGGATTCACCCACCAGCGGTTCGATTTGCCGGAGAATCTGAGCCGCCTGCTCCGGCCGGCCGAGGCGGGCAAACACGGCTGCGCGCTCGCTTTGATAACGCACCCATAGGCGACGTTGCAGATTGTTCATGTAGTCCGTGCGGGATTGCAGCGGGACTTGTTCGAGCAGCTGCAGGCCTTCGTACCACCGCTGATTCTCACTCACCAGCAGGGCTTTGACGTACAGCGCCTCGGCCATCCGCGGATTGGAATCCAGCAGGCCATCAATCAGCGTATTGGCTTCGCGTGTTCTGCCCTGGCGCTGGTATAAACGGGCCAGATCGAGTCGAACCCAGGGCGACTGCGGGTCAAGAATGAGCGCTTCCTTGAGCAGCCGCTCTGCCTCAGCAAAGTTCTTCGCACTGCTGGCCTCGCTGGCTTGGTCACGCAGGTACTGCGCCTTCAGTGTGGCCAGATTCCCCAGTTCTCCCCGTTGTTCCTGCGGCACGCGTTCAGCTAAAGCCAAGGCCTCGCGCATGCGACCCTGCTGCGTCAGCACGCCGATGAGGCCGCGCAGCGCATTCACGTTGTTCGGCTGAACCGACAGGATCGCGCGAAACGCGGCATCGGCCCGGTCAAGATAGCCGACCTCGGCATATAAATCGCCGAGCGAGCTGCGAACACTCAGCTCATTCGGGCGATCTGCCGTTGCACGTTCATACAGCTGGATTGCGCGCTCCGACTCGCCGGCAGCCCGGGCGGATTCGGCCTGTCGCACCACGGTCCAGAAACGCGCGCTATCCAGAGCCTCGGACCAGCGCTGCCCACGTTTGGTATCAGCGGCTCGCGCACGCTCCAGGTAGTCCACCGCACTGGCAAACTGCTCTTGTCTTAACAAGATGATCCCAATACCACCCAGGGCATCAGGGTTATTCGGCTCGGCGCGCAGGACTTCCTGGAATTCGGTATAGGCCAGATTCAGGTCACCGGCATTCAGGTTGCGGTAGGCCTGTGCCACCAGGTCTTCTTCCGTTTCCTCGGCCGGGCGGTTCAAGGACGCAAGCCGTCGGGACAGTTCCGCATCCTGGCCAAAGCGATTCAGGTACGCGCGGTAGTAGCGCTCATCTCCGGCCTTGGGCGATAGCCAGATCAGAGCCTGTCGCCAGGCCGAACGGGCCTGTTCCGCCACGACCGCATTGTCGACGAGCTGAGCGAGGTCGCTAATCCCCTGCCGGCGCGTTTCCTCGCGATAGGTCAGATGCTGCGCCAACGCAAGCTTGTAAATCGGTTGATCGGGATAGGTCTTGGCCAACTCGGCCAGGCCGGAGCGGGCCTCACCCCATCCGTTCGTGGCACCCGCCAGTGTCTGGTAGTACTCCAATGCCAGACGGCCGTCCGGTGCGACATCACCAAAGGCCTGTCGATAGGCCTGAACCGATTGGTCGTACTCACCGTTCTGTGCAAGTTGACGCGCACGATCCAGCTGCTGCTGATCAATGGCGCTCTGCGCGATGGCAGCCCGCAACTCACGTACACCGGGATCATCGGGATGGGCCTGCATGAGCTGATCCAGGTACTGCTGGGCAACACCCGGACGCCCCGCCCGGGCCTCCATCGCACCGAGGCCGGACAATGCAGCTGGATTCTGCGGGTCGGACTGGAGCAGTTTCTGCCAGGCTTCGCGGGCCAGATCGAAGCGTCCGCGGTTCTCCCAGTAGCGCGCCTGCTCGGCCACCCTGGTCTCGGCAGCGGTCTGTGCATGAAGCGGGGCCACGCAGGCCACGGCCAGTACCGCCGCAGTTAGCAGTCCCCGAAAATCAACCAGCATGAACGCTCCCAATTCGGAATGATTCGACCCGTTTCATCGAAACGGTACCAGCCGTCCAACTGGCCTTCCCCGAACAATGACAATACGTGATCGTAGTATGCAGGCACATCGCCGAGCAGCCCCCCGCGATCAGCTGCCTGTATCAATAATTGCTGTGCTTCTAAGAGCTTATCATCCCCCAAAGCATTGAGATAAGGCAACAAAGCCGCGCTGAATCCAACAGGCGAACCCTCTGCCAGCACATCACCGGAGAGCACATCGACGCGCTCCGGCGGCCGGGGCCTCCCCTGCAGCAAGTCCCGCATGCCATGCACGGCATCCAAGGTGTCCGAGTTGGGGGTCAGTCCAGCCCAGAGATACACCCGGATGGCGTCGTAACTACCCTGTGGCTCGGTCCCGTCCGGAAAGGCAATGCCGTCCGGGCCGTAGACCAACCAATCGGGCGCCAACCCCGCAGCCTGCGCAAGGCTGATAACCAGCGCCGAATGGTTTTGGATGAGCGTGTCCCAGGGTCCACTGGGTTGGTGATGGTCGAAATAACGAAACTGGAATTCGGGGAAATAGCTGGGATTCAGCCGGAAACCGCGTTCGTCCAGGTCGAACCCTTCCGGGGCCGGTAGCAACAGCGTCAACCCGTCGTCCGCACGAACGAGATTGTCCTGGACGACCTGCGCCAGCAACTTATCCGCAATAATCGTGTACTGCGGAATGTCCCATAACCGTGCGGCCTCGAGCAGCGTATAGGCAATCCACAAATCCGCATCGGTCGCGGGATTGGCGTCGATGACCCCCCAGCTACCGTCGTCACGCTGGCCCCAGAGCCAGGCCGGCAGGTGCTCGGTCAAGCTCCCCTGCGCCAAGTTATGCGTGGTCCAGGAGAGAATGGAGGCGAAGGTGTCCGGCTCGTTGGCCACAAGGGCAAAGAACAGTCCGTACGCCTGACCTTCAGACGTGGATCGAGCGCCGTCGGTGCGGTCGATGACACGCCCGTCGTGCTGGATGAAATGGGTCTTGAAAGCCTCCCAGCGTGACCAGGAAGGGTTGATCAGCTCACAGCCCGCCAGTAAGAGGCAGCCGATTCCTGCTAGGCAGAGCCCGGTGAGATGCCGGACTCCGCCCCTGCTGACTGATCTATCGCTTGCCTTCATGCCTTGCAATCGCCATGCGGCGGAGCGTTCGATACAGCACGGCCGCAATGATGAGCGCAATAATCAGCATCAGAATGAGCATGCCCAGCGGCTTGGTCGAGAACCAATGCTTCAACGCCATGAACAGTGGCAGTCGGCCGACCTTGTATTGCGTACCCAGTCGGTAGTGATTGATCTCAGACCCGTTGAGCAACACCAGGTCGCCCTGCAGGAACTGGCGATCGCCGGGGTCCAGCAACAGATTCGCCACCTCCAGCAGTCGTTCATCCAGACCCGCCGTCAGCACGACCACGGTTTTCTCGGAGCTCACAGGGGATTCAAAGCTCATCATCGCGCCCAGGGCGTCCCCCGCCTCTAGCAAGACCTGACCGGCATGATCAACGGCGGCCTCGAGATCGTAGCCCCTCCAACGTCCGAGCAAGCGTTCAATGGGCCCGATGACGCGGAGGCGTGCCGTTCCACCAACCAGACTCAGCGGCATATCGTCCGCCCACTGCTCCAGCAGCGGCTGATTGCCGGCCGCCCCGAGCACGATCACATTCTTGTCCTCGATGGCACCGGCATCAGCGCCCTGTGTCAGCGTGATTCGCGTGGCGGGGTATCCGGTGGAATTGCCCAGATGCCCCATTAACGCGAGGTAAGTGGCGATCTCGCTGGTACCCAGCTGGCTGGGCAAGGCGATGGCGGTTTCGGACATATCCGCCAGCCGGCTGTAGGGATACCCGCCGTTGGCAAACAGGGACAGTTCGGGCAATGCCGTGTAATGCGGGAAGCCGCTGAAATCAATCTTGGAGCCGGGATCAACGACCCCGCGTAGATTGTCGAGCACCACGTCCTTACAGCGATCCTGCTTTTGGCGTTCGAAGAAATAGTGGAACTGAAGCTGGTTGCTCCCCGTGATCTTGAAATAGGGAATATTGACCTTGGTCTCGTTCACCGAATCCAGTTCACTGAGGAACGGAATCTGGATTCTGCGCTTCACACCACCCGCAGCATTGGAGTCGTTATCGCTGGCCAGAGGGATCGCATCCACGAATTCGTTGTTGATATTTACGTTCAACGTGGACTTCGGCCCGATGGTCGGCGTGTAGCGGTACTTAAGCTCCATCGGCACGCCGTCGCTCTCCCAGGCGTACAGGTCGGGCGGCACATGGAAATTCACCCGAATGAGGTCGGGGTACAACCCCCGGACCTCGAGATCCCGACTGCTGACCAACTCGCTGAACAACACCGGCCGGTCGGTCGGCACCCAGCGAGGTGCATCGTAGGGATCACGAGGGCTCGGTTCTTCCAGATTGCGGATGACAGCGGTCTCACCCGCTAGCGCCTCGGCACCCAGGCTCAACGCCTTGGCCGCTGTAATCATTCCCTCGGGTGAGGACCCCGAAACCACCAGCAACTTGGACGTGTTATTCCGCGGATTGTCGACCATTGAAACCGTCGACGTGCCATTGCTCGGCAAGGTATAGCCGCCGACCCGTGCGCCGGCCCCGCCAATCACCACGGCGTGCCCTTCCGGCAATTCGCCGTTAACGACCACCGGGAACTTGGCCCCGCGATAAGCCGCCTGGGCACCGAACCAGGACGCCACAATGCCGGCAGCCTTCATCTCCTCGATGCTGGGCTCCGAGGCAAACACAAACGGCAATTCCAGGGTGCTCTGGTCCCTGCGATCGAAGAACGGCTGAGGCAGCAGATTCAACTCATTGGCCAACAACAGTGGCTGGGTGGTCAGCTTGAGGCTGCTGTTCTTGCTGATATTGGCCCAAAGCGAAGTATGGGCCGGGTCTTCGCAGTCATAGGTGTAGTGGCCGATGAACTGCAGCAGTATTTCGTTGTAGCGGACAAACAGGCGCGGATCGATATTAAAGGTGTGTTCGCCACCACTGGCCGTTTCCTCGCTGAGCGGAATCGTTGTAACCAGCTCGGTATTGACGAAGACGTTGATGTGCGAAAGCTCGAACACCAGTGACGGAGAATGCGCATAGCGCAACGTCATCTGCGCCTGGGTGATGACCTCATCGTCACGGACGGATACCGGCAGGGAGATCTCTCCCTGAATCCCGCGCAGGCGTATCGAATCCTGGATGCCGCTGAGTTCCTGTAAATCCAGGGTTCGCGTTACCGTCGGCAACGTGCTGTTGCGCTTGGTCTGCTGGGCCTGCGCTTCGGCCTCCATCGGTGCCAAGGCCACCAATGAGGTGGTCAGCGCAAGCAACGCACCCGTCGCCGTCAGTCGACGTACCATCCGGGTGGCACCTCCCCGCAGTCCGGACCAGAACCGACCCAAGTACATTTCGATCACGCGATAAACCCCGTAGTAGCCGAACGACAACACTTCTAAGAATGCTCTGCCTGGATGATCCACATCACGATTCTGGGCCCAGGTCACCCATGCATCGGCCCGCCCAAAAATACAGTGAAGCAAGTGCTTCTCCTGTTCAATGTCGAGCGCTTCAAACTTCACGCTTAACGTGTCACCCACCGAACGGGTGACATGACAATCCCAGGCAACATCCGATGTTGACGGCAACACCTGCACCGAGACCTCACTCCCCATGGGCAGCTGGGTCGGACGTTCCAGTCGAACAGCGCATCCCCCTTCGGAAAGATCCAGGGTACGCGCCGACAGCGTGGTGCCGTCTGGCAGCGTGACTTCGGCCTCAAGATCCGACTCAACACGGATCGTGCGCCTCACCTGTTTGCTCTCCCAGGCGACGGCGAGTGCGGCACCAATGATGATCAGGTTATAAACCGACCAACTCATGTTCAGGATGACGGTATCGATCTCGTGCGTGCTCCAGAAGAACAGCCGACCGAAACCGATAATCACGCCCCCGAGGTTCGCCGCCACGAGAATGAGGTAGGGAATCGCCATCTTCTGGTCGAAATACTCATGCTCGACGATGCCACCCTTGGCCGTCACATTGAACGATCCCAGCTTGGGATTGATGATGGCCAGCAGCGTCGGCGCGGTGATGTAAGAGGCCAGCACGGTCTCGTAGACCTCAGCCCAGAATGAATGCCTGAACGGCCCCTGTAATCGCGAGTTGGTCATGTTCGCGATCAGCAAATGCGGCAGCGCGTAGGCCGCGATCATCAGGGCCTGGGCCTGAATGATCTTGGCGTCAAACAGCAGATAGGACAGCGGTGCCGAAAGAAACACGATGCGCGGCAGTCCGTAGAAGAAGTGCAGCATGGCGTTGGCGTAGCAAAGCCGTTGGCCGAACCGCAGCCCTCGTTTCAGGAACGGATTGTCGGTACGGAAAATCTGGGCCATGCCACGCGCCCAGCGGATTCGCTGGCCGATATGAGCCGACAAGGACTCCGTCGCCAGCCCTGCTGCCTGCGCCACGTTGATATACGCCGAACGCCAGCCACGTCGATGCATCTTGAGTGCGGTATGTGCATCTTCGGTCACGGTCTCGACGGCCACGCCGCCGACTTCCTCTAGCGCTTCACGCCGCAATACGGCGCAGGAACCGCAGAAAAACTTGGCGTCCCAGAAATCGTTGCCGTCCTGTAACAGGCCATAGAACAACTCACCCTCGTTCGGCACTTGCTTGAAGGTGCCGAGATTGCGCTCAAAGGGGTCGGGCGAGAAAAAATGGTGAGGTAGCTGGACCAGCGCCATCCGCGGATCTTTGAGGAACCAACCGACCGAGACCTGCAGGAAGGAGCGCGTCGGGATATGGTCGCAATCAAAGATGGTGATCAGATCACCAGAGGTCTTGGTCAGCGCCTTGTTGATGTTGCCGGCTTTTGCGTGCGTCGATTCCTTGCGCGGCAAGTGCGTGACGCCCACCTCCCGGCAGAATGCACCGAACTCTTCCCGACACCCGTCATCCAGGACGTAGACGTTCATCTTGTCCTCGGGCCAGTCCATTTGCATGGCCGCGAGCACGGTGGGCCTGACCACGTCCAATGGCTCGTTATAGGTCGGGATAAACACGTCGACCGTGGGCCATTCCTCCGTATCCTCCGGCAGAGGATACGGCCGGCGGTGCAGCGGCCACAGCACCTGGAAATACCCCAGGATGAGCACCAGCACGGCGTAGAACTCGGCCAGAATCAGACCAATGGCGAAGAACAGGTCGACATAGGTGACGCCTGGCACTCCGAAACCAATGGTTTCGGTCACCCGCCAATAGAAATACCGGAACGAGGTCAGCAGCGAGATCATCATCAGGCAGATGGAGATCAGGTGCCCCTCATAGCGCCGCAACCAGGAACAAAGCGCAAACGAGCCGATGGCGAACACGGCCTGCCACAGCAGCCCGACCGGTGTGGTGATGATGAGCCACACGGGCCCGGCGGCGATGACCACAGCAAGAAGAAGCGCCAGCCGGGAATCAAGCACCGGCAGGTTGGCCAGTTTGTCGACATAACGCATCAGGCCGTCAGAGCGTCTCCAGTCGGCCTCCGGGGTCATTGTCGGTTGACCCATTTCCTGGGAGTTGCCCCTCATTTCAGCGTTTGCTCCACCCACGCGGCCAAACCGTCGAAATCCGTGGCTGCTCGACCATCCGGCTCGTAGGCCATAACGGTCTGCTGCGCGGCCAGCGCCTCCTCAGCTGCCGCATCGAACCGGATGGTTTCGGGCACCAATCGATCCCCCAGACGATCGGCCAGCATCGCTCGAACATCGCGACATAACACCCGGCCCTCGTTCATGCGATTCAGCAGAAAATAAAGACCGGCGAACTCATTGGCCTTTTGGCCGGCGTAACTCTCGATGGTCCGTTCGACGGTCGGGACCGTGATAAACGATGCGGCATCGGGCAAGACCACGACGATGACCAGATCGGCCATCTCTACGGCGGCCCGCTGGAATTCGGATGGACCCGGGGGCGTATCGAACACGGTGTAATCCGTCTGCTTGTGATCCACCGTCGACAAACCATCGGCCAGCCAGGCCGGGCCGTCGACGACGGTCTGCTCGAACTGCTCACGGTGCTTTTCGCTCAAGAAGCCGAACGGCAGGAACCGCAGCCCCTCAACACCCTTGCGGAGCGTTTCGGACCAGGGTTCGGATCGCAGCGTCGCGGATGCCAGACCCTCCGGCTTCACCGGATCAGCCGACAGGTGAAACTGCAGTGCGTTCTGGGCATCGAGATCGACCGCGCAAACCCGGCGTCCTCGTCCGACCAAGGCCTCGGACAGGTTCGCGGTGACGGTTGTTTTACCGACCCCACCTTTGGGAGACACGATTGCGATTCGCTTGGACCGTTTGCTCGACTTCCCCAGCATGTTCCCCTGCAATCCTTGTTCCGGTAGCGGTTCGGGTTCCGTAGCCGACTTAGTCGACTCGGGACTTTTCCAGACGCCCAAAAACCGAAGGAAGGCGCTGATCCATCTGATTCTCTGCCACCACGGGCGCTTCTCGGCGTTCATATCGCAGCTTCAGCTTTGCTCCCTCATGTCGCCGCGGTGCCGGTGGCTGCCCCAGGCGTCCCATTAGCTTGGCGATCGCCCCACTACTCGGGCGCTTCGCTGCATCCTGAACCGGAGTCTGACGACCCGGTCCGGCATCATCCCTGGATTGAGCCATCTCAGTCTCCTGTTTGCGCTGGGCCGGCGCGGCATCAGAGGGCTCGGCCTCGGTCGCCGCTTCGACGGCCTCAATCGGCGCAGGGTCTGATGCATCATCGTCCGCCGGCACCGGCGTCGGGGCTTCATCCGGCAATTCTGCCGAGGACACGGAGCGTTTGACCGACTCGACCACCCGCTCGGACCCTCGCAACAAGGCGGATAGGCTACCCGCCCGCTTAAGCCGATCAGTATCGGCCTCCTGGTCGGGATCAGACTCCCGTGACCAAGCGCCGAGTTCTACCGGGGCGTCCGGAATATCGGCGACGGGAAAATTCTGATCGCCCAACTGTGCCAGCAGCGCCCAGCGATCCGGGCTGACTTCGATCTCATCATCGCCTGCATCCATGAACACCGGCTCCTCGGTGTCCGATGGCTCGGCATCGGTTTCAACCAGCTCCTCGGCGGGGTCAGTCGCTGCCTCTACAGGGTCTTGGGTCTGCTCGACCACCTCTTCGGGTTCAGGGGGCGCGGAGATTTCGGGGGCCTCGGGCGCGCCGGGCGGCGGTACATCCGGCCGCTCCTCGGCACGCTGGACCCGTGGAGGCGGCGGCATGTCTTCCGGCGCAACAGCAGGGTCGACCGGCTTTTTCTTCGCCCGGCTTTTCCGCCTGCTCGGCTTCTGCGCGTTGGCGGATGCCTCGTCGCCTTTGATGTCGCGATAGGTCGACGGATCCAGGCCCAAGTGCGCGAATAAGTGCTTGACGTCTTCGCCCTTGTTACTCATGCATCCATTCCTGAGTGGTGAACCTCAACCGAACAACGAGCGGTGCGCAAGGCGGTAGCGGTAGCTATCGACCTCTCCTTCTTCGATCTCGATCTGGCGCAGCACCAGATCATCTCCGGCTCCGAAGGCTTCAAACCAACGGCTGTAGATGCCCTCGAGCAGGGCCCCCGACCAGGAGATCCCCGCAGCGCCAAAGGCCGCGCGAAATGGCGCGCAGTCGTGGATGATCTCAAGGCTGGTTTGAACATCCTTGAATCGGACCAGGCCCCAGTTCCAATCTGCCCAGATCGCGTTAGCCGCAGCTTCCATCTCTTCCAGGGTGCTGGCTTCGGCAGGTTGTACCGACTCACCCATCCGGCGGCCAAGCACGTACATGAAGGACTGAATTTCGTCGTCCGACATCTGCTCGGCAAGTTCTTCCGCCAGAGCACCGAGAAAGGCTCGCCACTGCCGCCCGCACTGTTGCTCGGAGAAATAGGCCAGATGGCTGCCGAAGCTGTTCGACATGCAGAATCCTCGTACACGAGATCAATGATTTACGAGGCTTTTATAACACACAGTACAGGTGAATAAATCGTGAACCCAGGAATAAAAAGTCCTTGCAGTGCTATGATTTAGCGCAGGTTTAAAGCTCAGGGCACCCGATCTTGGCGAAGCGCAATCCCCACTACGATGTCATCGTCATAGGCAGCGGACCCGGCGGCGAAGGCGCCGCCATGATGGCCGCCAAGAACCGGCGGTCCGTCGCCGTCATCGAACGCTATGTCGATGTGGGTGGGGGCTGCACCCATTGGGGCACCATCCCGAGCAAGGCGCTACGCCACGCCGCACGACGGTATTCCGAAATTCGGCGGGAGCCGCTCTACCAGGAGTTTCGCAAGCACCTGCACCTCACCTACCCCGAGATCTTGCGGACCGCCGACAGCGTCATCGCGCGGCAGACCAGCCTGCGCCGCGCGTATTACGAGCGAAATCACGTGCCGCTGATCGAGGGCACGGCCAGGCTCACCGGCCCGAATTCCGTCGAAGTCACGGCCCCCGGCGCGCAGGCGCAAACCCTGACAGCCGACGCGATCATTCTGTCGACAGGGTCGCGACCCTACCGCCCGCCGGAACTGGATTTCTCGCATCCACGCATTCGTGACAGCGATACGATTCTTCAATGCGAGGAACATCCGCGATCGATCACGATTTATGGCGCAGGCGTCATCGGCAGCGAATATGCATCGATCTTCAGCCACCTCGGCATCCGCGTGAACCTGGTCAATACCCAGTCACGACTGCTCTCCTATATGGACGATGAGATCACCGAAGCGCTGTCCTACCACCTGCGTGACCGCGGGGTCACCATCCGCCACAACGAAAAGATGGCGCGTGTCGAACCCCGCGACCATGATGTGGTGTTGCACCTGGAATCAGGGCGGCGGATCAAATCCGATTACCTACTGTGGGCCAATGGCCGCACGGGAAACACGGATTCGCTCAATCTGGCAGCGGTCGGGCTGGAAGCCGATGGCCGCGGTCAACTCAAGGTCAACGAGCATCATCAGACTGAAGTGCCGTCGATTTATGCGGTCGGCGATGTCATCGGGTTTCCGGCGCTGGCTTCCAGTGCCTACGACCAGGGTCGCTTTGCTGCCGCACACATCGTGGCCGGCGAGGCGCGATCGCTCCGCTTTGACCTCATGCCGACGGGGATTTACACGATTCCCGAGATCAGCTCAGTGGGCAAGACGGAGCGAGAACTGGCCGAGACGGGCGTGCCTTACGAGATCGGTCATGCATTCTTCAAGCATTTGGCACGCGCGCAGATGGTGCGAGAGGAAGTGGGCATGCTCAAGCTCATTTTTCATGCCGAGACGCTGGAGATACTCGGCATCCATTGCTTCGGCGAAGCCGCGTCCGAGATTGTCCATATTGGTCAGACGGTCATGGCCAGGGGCGGCGAACGCCAGCTGCAGCACTTCATCGACACCACATTCAACTACCCGACCATGGCCGAAGCCTATCGGGTTGCGGCACTGAACGGGATGAACCGGTTGGTGTAAGCCAGCACGCAACCATCAAAAAAGCCCCGGAAAACCGGGGCTTTTTTGTGGCGTGTACCGTCAGCTCAGCGCATCATTCTGCGATGGTGCGCAACTCGACCCGACGATTGAGTTCACGCCCCTCTTCCGTCTCGTTGCTGGCCACCGGCTCAAACTCGCCGTAGCCACGCGCCGTCAGCCGCGATGCCTGCACGCCTTCGGCGACCAGGAAGTCGACGACGGACTGCGCGCGCGCCTGGGAGAGTTCCGTGTTGTACTCGGCTGCTCCGCGGGAATCGGTATGGCCAGCGACCTCGACCAGCGCTGCCCGCTGCGTCTTGAGCTTCTCAGCCTGGCGCTTCAGGACAATCTTGGCGTTGGCGGTTAAGACTGCCGAATCCGTTTCAAACGTCACGCCGCGAAGCACGACCACCTCCTGCTCTTCGCAGCCCTGATCATCAACCTTGGCGCCGGGGGCGCTGTCAGGACAGCGATCAAAGGTATCGGTCACACCGTCACCATCCGTGTCCTTCTTCTGTGCGAGCGGACAACCACTGGCGTTGACGACGGTGCCCAGCGGAGTGCCTGGACACACATCCTTTTGATCGATGACGCCATCCTGATCCGTGTCGACGACACAATCGGTGCGCCCGGTTTGTGGGTCGATCACCGTGAGCTCGCATTCCTTCTTCTCTGGCGCGGACGCGGTCTGACCGAAATGCCATGACAGCGGAATCTGCACGCCGACATTGAATCGCAGGTCGTTCAGCAGATTTTCATCCGCGTAGTGTTCGCTGTTGAACTGAGCCATGTAACGGGCCTCAGCGCGCAAGGCGATGTTGCGAACCAAGGGCACCAGGACACCACCGCCTGCATTGATGGCCGGATGGATGTCGTTGTTGGCGAGAATGTCGTCTTCAGCCAGACCAAGACCCGCCAGCACGAATGGTTTGACCGGCAGATCACCGACATAGGCACTGAGATCGTGGACATAATCGACGAACAGACCAAATTGGTAATCGTTCTCGCCGTCGAGATCACGCTCCAGTGAGTTGCTATACAGGCTGACCTCCAGCGCACTGGCCGGATTCTTCAGCGGAAAGCCCAGCCGCAGCCGCGCCCCCACACCATCATCATTGGCGCGCGTGGAATCCACCGAAACAAACTCGCCGGCGGCACCGACGTAGGGGATGCGTGCATCGTCGGGTGAGACGGCGGCGGCAGGGCCAGCGAGGCAGGCACCGGCAAATGCCGATGCAAACAGCATACGGTTCATGGGGTCTTCCTTGAGTGTGGTGAATCAGATGGCTTCGACACCCTTACCCCTAGACTCCCCGGGATTGTCGGTGCCGTCACGGCCATACGCAGCAGATTATCATGCGTCGGTTGGATTTCAGTTGCGTGACCCGCCAAATGCACGCATGGCGTCCACGCACTCACCAACCAGTCGAGGGCCGCGATAGATCAGGCCGGTGTAGATCTGAACCAGATCGGCCCCCGCCGCAAGCTTGGCCACGGCGTCTTCGGGTTCCAGGACCCCACCAACGCCGATCAGCGCACAGGCATTGCCCACATGGTCTTTCAGTACGCGGAGAACCCGCGTCGCGACATCCCGGACGGGCGCCCCGCTCAATCCTCCGGCCTGTTGCGCATAACGATGCTCTGCAACCGCTGCTCGATCGATGGTGGTATTGGTCGCGATGATCCCATCGAATCCGTACCGAATGACCGCATCAGCCATGCTACGGACCTGCTCATCGGTGACATCCGGTGCAATCTTCAGCGCCACCGGCACCTTGCGGCCACTGACATCGGCCAGCCGAGAACGACACTGGGCCAGCCCGTCGAGCAGCCCGGTCAGCGCATCGCCGGCCTGCAAGTCACGCAAGCCCTTGGTGTTGGGAGAGGAGATATTCACGGTGAGATAATCAGCCAGCGAATAGGCCGCTTCCATGCCTTGCTGATAATCCGCCAACGCCTGATCCGCCGGGGTATCGGCGTTTTTGCCCAGATTAATACCCAGCCGTGCTGCCCCGCGGTCGCTCTGGCGCACGTTTTCGAGAACACGGTCTAGACCGCCGTTATTAAACCCGAGGCGATTGATGATGGCCTGGTGTTCCGGAAGTCGAAACATCCGAGGCTTGGGATTCCCCGCCTGGGGTCGAGGCGTCACCGTCCCCACCTCGATCAAACCAAACCCCAAACGTGCCCAGGCAGGTATACAGGCCGCGTTCTTATCGAGACCCGCTGCAAGCCCCACACGGTTTCGAAGCTGCAGGCCCATGACTTCACAAGGATCTTCTTCGGCGCAGGGAAACAACCCTGCGAGCCCGGGAGCCCTCGAAAGGGTCGCCAGCGTCAGGTGATGCGCCAACTCGGCGTCAAGGGTGAACAACAGGGGACGCGCCAGGGCGTACATAAGCAGTGACCGATCAATTTCGCGCGGCAGAATAGGCGCTCAGGCCCTGCGCAGCCACTCCACGTCATATTCGCGGGGCTGGCCGCGCGTCGTCGGGCCGCTGCATTGACGGCAAGACGCGCAATCCTGCACAGTCTGCGCCACAATAACGACAGCATATCCACTGGGGGATTACTCATGCTACGCATCCAAACTGTGATCATGTTTCTGGTCGTCGTCGGCGTAACATTTGGCACGGTGTTCGCACTGAACGCGCTGGTCGACCGCAGTGAACAGGCCACCGAGACGCAGGGCGCGACGGCCGAAGAGGTTTTCGGTTCGACCGGACCGGCATCGCTCACGGCCAGCCCCGCGCCTGAATCCGAGGTCTCGTCAGCCGAGACCCAGCTTCGTCGCGTCGCACGTTCGGTCGCCCTCGCCGCTGCCCAACAGACTGCGGCAGACGTGGCACGTTCGGAAGTTGCAGACCAGCTCTAGCCCCAGCGCGCACGGCGCGCTTACTTTTTTATCGAGTTTTATGACTGATTCCCATCGCATGCGCGGCGGGGCACTGGGTGCCCTGTTGACCCTGATCGCCGTTGTTATTGTCGCCGTCGTGGTCTTTCTCGCGGTCGACGTCTTCCTGTTCGATTCGGCCACGGTCAAGCGCGTGCGTGGCGATTCTGGTTCCCTGTTCTCGGCTCAACAACAGGCCGACACGTTCAGTGCGGCCGATGCCGTGCGCATTGGCCGAGAAGAAGCCGAGCGTGTCGCTGCGATGACCGCACGTGAGATCGCAGGCCAGGTGGCGCGCCAGGAGATCGCCCAGCGGACCGGTGACGTCAGCACGGCCGCGACCCTGCGCCTTGCAGAAGCGCCGGCCCTGTCTGAGCTTAGCGGTACCGAACAATTGGCGGCGCGGGAAGCCAAGCGCGTCGCCCAGCGCATCGCCCGTGAGGTCGCAGCCGAGGTCGCCACCGATGAATTGATGGCCTATGTGGACTCGCTGACCCAGCAGGCTGCCGACCCGCTGGCCGTCGCCGCCGCTGAGCAGCAGGCCGAATCTGAGGGAGCCGCAGACAATGGGGACGTGGCATCTGATGCTGCTGTGCCCGCGGCCGAGTCAGCAGCAACGACAAGCCAGGCGACGCCTGTTGCCCCGGTTGATCCGAAGCCGGCTGCCCCGAAACCGGATCGGCCCAAGCCGCAATTGGCGCCCCGCCCAGACCCGCAGTCCACGGCGTCCAAACCGGCTCCCCCCAAACCCACCACCGCCTCGAGACCAGCCGCCCCCGAGGCCAAACCACAGCCCTCGGCGGTCGACCTCAAGCCTTGGTGGCCGACAGCCGCGGTGGGTGAACAAGTCCTGTCTCTGCGCTTTGCCGGCGAAGCACAGGCCGATAACGCGGGGCTTGCCCTGCTGTTCACGGCACCACCTGCCTCGCTGGAGGCCGTCGCGGACCACGTGCGAGTCTTGGATGACAACGGCCAAGTCGTTGAAATAGAATGGAGCAGCGCACGCAACCCGGCGCTGGTGCAGTCACAGCCCCTGTCGGTCGGCCGCTACGTGGTCATCATCGATAAAGCGCTGACCGACCGTGACGGACGCCAGATGATGCGCAAGCTGGAAGGCCCCGTGTTTATACGAGGTCGCTAGGGAAGCGCTGACTGATTCGAACCGCCAAGTTGCTGCCTGCAAACAGGCCAGGCAAGGCGCGAGGAACAAGGTTTGGTCATTCCAAATGAGCGACGAGCAACGCAGCCTGGCCTGTTTGCAGGCGCAATCCTGACGGAACGGGCCGGTTTTCCCGCGATCCTGCGTTGTCGTTCGCTGACTTGGAATGACCAAGCGGCACTCTCTCCGCCTGGGTTCGCGGGAAAACCGGCTCCGTCTTGGTGGTGCGAATCAGTCAGCGCTTCCCTGGCCACCCTCGCCCTAATCGCCGTACATGCGCGGATCAAACTCGATGATGCGCGCCGGCTCCAGCTTCAGGTATGCGGTGTCGCCGGGTTTGGCCACCCGGTACGCACGCGGCGGAATGTCCGGTTCGAGCAACGGCATGCCGTGATACCCCGATGATGGATCGCCGAAGAACCCTTCCCCGGCATCACCGAAATACTCATTGCCTTCGAATCGCCCATCCTGGCGAGCGGACACCGGGCCGCCAGCCAGCAGGGCAACGGTCAGCCCCAGGGTGATCGCACGTAACCGGTTTCGATCTGCGTTCATACGCCGAGTATAGCCCCACAGCCGGCCATCGGGGTTCGCAACCGGATGCCAGCGCAGGTAGAGTCGTGAACACCGCGTCCATGAGGTCAGTGCGTTCAGACGCCCTGTAGCGGCTCTTGCGACATGCTGGCTTCATCGACTACATGTGATACTCGGCCACAAGGACATCGTCGATGCTCAAGAACCAGGTTCAGCTCATTGCTTACCCCAATCGCATGGGGGACAACCTCGGGGACCTCTACGACATCCTGGAACAACATTTCTCGAAGGCGGTTGGCGGCGTGCATATCCTGCCGATCTACCCCTCGAATGCCGACGGCGGGTTCTCTCCGCTAACGCACAAGCTCGTGGATCCGAACTACGGCGACTGGGACGATGTGGAGCGTATCTCCGCCAAATACGACCTGTGCCTGGACCTCACGCTGAACCACATCTCGGATGAATCCGAAGAGTTCAAGGACTTCATCGCCAAGGGTTACAAGTCCGAGTACGCGGATTTATTCGTCCATATTCATGAGATGGGTGAGATCACACCGGATGACATGGCCAAGATTCACATCCGGAAAGAGAAAGAACCCTTCCGGGACGTGCAGTTCGCCGATGGCACGGAAGGCCAAGTCTGGTGCACCTTCACCGAGCATCAGATCGACCTGAATTACAAGTCCGAAAAGACATACGCGCTGATGGAGGAGTACATCCAGTTCCTCACCGAGCGCGGAGTCAAGCTGTTCCGGCTGGACGCCTTCGGCTACACCACCAAGATCATTGGAACCAGCTGCTTTCTGGTGGAGCCCCGGGTTTACGAGATTCTCGAGTGGATCAACAATGTGGCCCGTGAACACAATGCCGAGGTGTTGCCCGAGGTCCACGACCATTCCAGCTACCAGTTCGCCATCGCCAATCGCGGCATGTGGGCCTATGGATTTGCCCTGCCCCCGCTGCTTCTTTACACGCTGTTGGACAACAACACCGAATACCTGAAGAACTGGCTGCGGGTCTGTCCGCGCAACCAGTGCACCGTGCTGGATACCCACGACGGGATCTGCATCCCCGATGTCGAGGGCATTCTGCCCAAGGACAAGATTCAGGCGATGGTGGACAACGTTCAGGATCGCTCGGCCGACCCCATCCTGCGCCGCTCCGCCGCCAATGTGCACAGCGTGGGGGCGATCTACCAGCTGACCTGCACGTTTTACGACGCCCTCAAGCAGAATGACGACGCTTACATCTGCGCCCGTGCCATCCAGTTTTTCGCACCGGGCATTCCGCAGGTGTACTACGTGGGGCTGCTCGCAGGCATTAATGACGACGAATTGATGGAAACAACCGGGGAGCTGCGCGATATTAACCGGCAGTTCTACAGCCGGGAGCAGGTCAACGAGGCGGTCGAGCAACCGGTGGTCAAACGCCTGTTGAAGCTCATGGAGTTTCGCAATACCTACCCAGCCTTCGACGGTCGCTTCGAACTCAACTACAGCAACGACAGCAGTGTCTCCATGGCATGGCGCAAGGGTGAGTACTACTGCAACCTGTTCGTGGACACGAACTTCAAGAAGGCGACGATTAAGTACTTCAATCCGAAGACACGGATTAAGCTGAACATGACCTGCTAGCGAAGCATGGACTGATTCGGTGCTTCCCTGGGGAGTTTCCCAGGCCTGGCCAAAGGGTGTCGGCAGGTCGCAAGCCGGCACCCGCGCTTAAATCGCCTACAATCCCCGGCCGTATCGATTCGACCACCGGGGAGTACCGCATGACCGTCATCCGTCAGGACGACCTCATAGACAGCGTCGCCGACGCACTGCAGTTCATTTCCTACTACCACCCGCTGGATTTCATTCAGGCGGTGCACGCAGCCTACGAGCGTGAGGAAAATCCCGCGGCCAAGGACGCCATGGCCCAAATCCTCATCAACTCGCGCATGTGCGCCGAGGGCAAGCGTCCGATTTGTCAGGACACCGGGATCGTCACCGTGTTCATCAAGGTCGGGATGGACGTGCAGTGGGATGCCGAACTGTCGCTAACCGACATGATTAATGCGGGCGTGCGACGCGCCTACCAGCATCCCGATAACGTGCTGCGCGCCTCGATTCTGGCCGACCCGGCGGGCAAACGGCAGAACACCCGGGATAACACGCCTGCGGTCATCCACATGGAGATCGTCCCTGGCGATACGGTGGATGTACAGGTCGCAGCCAAGGGTGGCGGCTCGGAGGCCAAGAGCAAGTTCGTCATGCTCAACCCCTCGGACTCCATCGTCGACTGGGTGGTCAAGACCGTCCCCACCATGGGCGCGGGTTGGTGTCCACCTGGAATGCTGGGCCTCGGTATCGGCGGCACGGCAGAGAAAGCCATGGTCATGGCCAAGGAGTCGCTGATGGACCCGGTGGATATCCAGGCGCTGCGTGAACGTGGCCCGCAGACACGCGCCGAAGAGCTGCGGCTGGAGATCATGGATGCGGTCAACGATTTGGGGATCGGGGCCCAGGGCCTGGGCGGGCTGACGACCGTGCTGGACGTCAAGATCCGCGACTACCCCACCCATGCGGCCAACCTGCCGGTGGCCATGATTCCGAACTGCGCAGCCACCCGCCATGCCCACTTCGTCCTCGACGGGTCCGGCCCTGCACTCCAAACCCCGCCGTCGCTCGATGACTGGCCGGTGGTCAGCCGAGAAGGTGGCGGCAGCTCACGTCGTGTCGACCTGGACACGGTCACCGCAGACGACGTGCGCAGCTGGAAGCCAGGCGAAACCCTGTTGCTCAACGGCAAAATGTTGACCGGCCGCGATGCGGCCCACAAACGTCTGACAAGCTTGCTCGAGTCTGGTGAAGGCCTGCCCGAAGGGCTGGATCTCAAAGGGCGTTTCATCTACTACGTCGGCCCCGTCGATCCGGTGCGCGATGAGGTCGTCGGCCCGGCGGGCCCGACCACGGCCACGCGGATGGACAAGTTCACGAACGACATCCTGGAACAGACGGGCCTGCTAGGCATGGTCGGCAAGGCCGAGCGCGGACCGGTGGCCCGCGAGGCCATTAAACGGCATCAGTCCGTTTATCTCATGGCCGTGGGCGGCGCAGCCTATCTGGTGTCCAAGGCGATCGTCGGCTCCCGAGTTGTGGCCTTCGAGGACCTGGGCATGGAGGCGATCTACGAGTTCGAGGTCAAGGACATGCCGGTGACGGTTGCCGTCGACAGCACCGGCGAATCGGTCCATGAAACCGGACCGGCGGAATGGAAGATCCGTATCGAGGATCTCAAGCGCTCCGGCTAATCGCCCGAATACGCTTTGCACGGCCCCCGTTCACCGGGGGCCGTGTCGTTTTGGGGCCGACGATTCGACCTTGGTCGAAGGCCACGGAAAACTCGACTAAAGGCCAATAGACGCTACCGATCAGCAGGCCAATGATCGCGGACACCAATAACAGGAGGAGACCCCATGTCCGTATTGCGTCTATCGGCCCTGCACGGAGCCATTGTGCCGCTGCTCATGCTCGGCGCCGGCCCCGCGCTCGCACAGACAACACCCAGCGGCCCCGCACTGTTACCGCCTGATGCGGCACCAGCGCACAAAGCGCCACCGCATCGAAGCATGACCGTCGGCAAGACTACCGTCGCCATCAAGGGCTACATCAAGCTGGACGCCATGATGACCGACTACGAGGCGCGCCCGGCGGCCTCGCTGGAACCACTGGGCCGTGACTACTACGCCGGCCCGCGCAGTGTTCCGCTGGATGATGGCTCGGGTGGCCTGACGCTGTACGACATGCATGCCAAGCAGAGCCGCCTCGTCGTTGGCACCTCGACCCCGCTGGACAATGGTCAGACCATAAAGACCCACCTCGAAGTCGACTTTCAGAACAGTGACGCCGGCAACGAAACCATTAGCAACTCCTACCAGCCGCGGCTGAGACAGGCGTTCTTCACCTACGGAAACTGGCTCTTTGGCCAGGCTTGGTCGACCTTTCAGAACGTCGGCGCCCTGCCCGAGACTCTTGATTTCATCGGCCCGACGGAGAGCACGGTCTTCATTCGTCAGCCGATGATTCGCTATACCAAGGGGCGCTTCCAGATCGCACTGGAGAATCCCGAAAGCCGCATCGCAGCAGGCGACACGACCACAGATGACAACAGTGTGCCGGACCTCTCCCTCCGCTGGCAGGCTGGCCCGCTGGTTGTGGCCGGTCTGCTGCGATCCATTGAATCGCAGGACCCCGGCGGTGTGGATGACTCGGTTATCGGCGGCGGAATCAGTGTTTCCGGCAAGTTCGCGGTGGGTCGAGATGACATTAAGTTCATGGCCACCACCGGCTCCGGGCTGGGTCGCTATCTGGGTGTGCTGGCGAACTTTGATGCCCAGGTCGATGCTCAAGGTGATCTGGAGGCCATCGACAGCTCCGCAGCCTTCGTGGCCTATCGGCATTTCTGGACGCCCAAGACACGCAGCTCCTTCGTGTTCGGTGCCTTCGATGGCGACGGCGATGTCGAGTCGGCCTCCTCCATACACGTGAATCTGTTGCATTCGGTGACATCATCCCTGACTACCGGCGTCGAGCTGATGCACGCAGAGCGCGAGATGGCCAGCGGCGCTGAAGGTGCCATGGACCGACTTCAGTTCTCGGCGAAATATGCGTTCTAAGGCCAAAGTCGAATAGGCTTAGCGCCTTGATCACTGTCCAATAGAGACAGCCGAAGCAGGCGTCGGAGCAATCCGGCGTCTGCTTGGACCCATCCGAAGAACAAGCGCAGGAGACAAGCCGTGGCAGACGAAGCCCTCTACCCCGTTCCGGACAGCTGGACGGGTCAATGCTTGGTCGATGAGGCCCGATACGACGCCGAATACGCCGAGTCCATCCGTGATAACACAGGCTATTGGGCCGAGCAGGCCAAGCGCATCGACTGGATCAAAGCCCCCACTCAGATTAAGGATGTCAGTTTCGGCCCGGATGACGTGCACATCCGATGGTACGAAGATGGCCAGCTCAATGTCTGCGCAAACTGCGTGGACCGCCACCTAGCGGACAAGGCGGATCAAACCGCCATCATCTGGGAAGGCGATTCGCCGGACGAGTCCAAGGAAATCACGTACCGCGAACTCCATGAGCAGGTCAGTCGGCTGGGCAATGTGCTCAAGGCGATGGGCGTGGGCAAAGGCGATGTGGTCACGCTCTACATGCCGATGATTCCGGAAGCGGCCTACGCCATGCTGGCCTGCGCACGCATCGGCGCGGTGCATTCGGTGGTCTTTGCCGGCTTTTCCCCGGATGCCTTGGCTGGCCGGATCGAAGATGGCCGTTCTCGCTTCGTAATCACCGCCGACGAGGGGTATCGCGGCGGGCGCACCATTGCTTTGAAGACGAATGTCGATGCAGCACTGGAGCGACCAGGTGCCCAGCATGTCGAACAGGTACTGGTCGTGCGCCGAACCGGCGGCGACATTCAGTGGAACGCACGTGATCGTTGGTACCACGAGGCCATGGAAGCCGCGTCGGCCGACTGCCCGCCTGCCGTCATGAATGCGGAAGATCCGCTGTTCATTCTCTACACCTCCGGATCGACCGGCCGGCCCAAGGGTGTACTGCACACCTCGGGTGGGTACATCGTGTACGCCTCGCTGACCCATCAGTATGTCTTCGACTACCACGATGGGGACCGCTACTGGTGTGCGGCCGATGTCGGCTGGGTCACCGGGCACAGCTACATCGTCTATGGCCCGCTGGCCAATGGCGCCATCACCACCATGTTTGAAGGCGTCCCAACTTACCCGGATGCCGGCCGCCTCTGGGAGGTGGTTGATAAGCATCAGCTGAACATCGTCTACACCGCTCCCACGGCCATTCGGGCGCTGATGCGGGAAGGCGACGAACCGGTGAAGCGGAGTTCACGCAAGAGCCTGCGGTTGCTGGGCAGTGTGGGCGAGCCGATCAACCCCGAAGCCTGGGAGTGGTATCACCGAGTTGTCGGTGAGCAGCGTTGCCCCATTGTGGACACGTGGTGGCAGACCGAGACCGGAGGCATCCTGATCAGTCCCCTCCCCGGCGCCCGCGCGCTCAAACCTGGTTCGGCCACCAAGCCATTCTTCGGTATCCAGCCCGCACTGGTCGACGAGCAGGGGCAGATCAAGGAGGGAGCCACCGAGGGCAACTTGGTGATTTTGGATTCATGGCCCGGCCAGATGCGCACGGTGTTTGGTGACCATGAGCGCTTTGTCCAGACCTATTTTTCGACCTATCCCGGTCGTTATTTTACCGGCGACGGCGCGCGTCGCGATGCCGATGGTTACTACTGGATCACCGGCCGCGTCGATGATGTGCTGAATATTTCCGGGCATCGCCTCGGCACGGCCGAGATCGAATCGGCGCTGGTGGCGCATGAGGCCGTGGCAGAGGCCGCCGTCGTCGGCTATCCCCATGACGTCAAGGGCCAGGGGATTTACGTGTACGTGACCACGGCCGCAGGCGTCAACGAGACCGATGCGCTGGCCGCAGAACTCAAACAATGGGTGCGCAAGGAAATAGGCCCCATTGCCACACCGGACCTGCTGCAGTGGGCACCCGGTCTGCCCAAAACCCGGTCTGGAAAAATCATGCGCCGTATCCTGCGCAAAATTGCTGAGGACAGTTACGACAACCTGGGCGACACCTCCACGTTGGCAGACCCCGAAGTCGTCGATCAGCTCATCGCCGGACACGAAGGGATAACCGGCTAGACACCGTGGCCGAAATCCGATCGGAAACCGCCACCGTCATCGTCGCCGATGACCACCCGCTCTTCCGCTCCGCGCTGCGCGGGGCGGTTGAGCAGGTGCTGGATGACGCGACCATCATCGAAGCCGAGTCTGCACAGGCCGTGCAGGCGGCGGTGGGTACTGCACCCGATGCCGATCTCTGCACGCTGGACCTGCGCATGCCTGGCGCCTACGGGTTTTCTACCCTCGCTTTCCTACGAGGTAATCACCCTAGCCTGCCGATCGTGATTGTCTCGGCGATCACAGAACCCGATGTCATCCGGCGCGCAGAACGTCTCGGCGCCGTCGGTTACATTCCGAAGTCCGCCTCTCCGCAGGCCATCTCCCATTCCATCCAGCGGGTTCTCAACGGCGACACCGCGTTTCCCGACCTCGGTCCGGATCAGCGTTCCCCCGCGGAAACCACCGACCAGGAGCTGGCGGACCGCATCGCCAGCCTGACTCCGCAGCAGTTTCGCGTATTGACACGGCTGGCCGATGGCTTGCTGAACAAGCAGATTGCATTTGAGATGGATGTGACAGAGGCGACCGTCAAGGCGCACGTCACCGCCATTCTGCGCAAGCTCAAGGTGAGTAACCGGACCGCAGCTGTCATCGCGGCACGGCAGCTGGATGTGGCAGACCCGGAAACGACGATGGATCAAACCCCGTCATCGGCCGCACCGAGGTAACCGGCGCCGCCGGCACGCCAATCCGGTTGCAGCCACGCACTCAGGGCGCGCGCCGACCCAAAGCCCGGGCCTGGCGAATGGCCCCCCGCAGCGTGGCGGGTTTGACCGGCTTGTGGAGTAGAACCATGCCCGCCTGGACGGCGGCCTGACGGACCTCATGGTTGCGATCTGCGGTGATGAGTATGGCTGGCACGTCCCGAGCCCAGTCACGACGTAGCGCCTGTAACACCTCGTGCCCGAGCACTCCGTCATCGAGGCGATAATCCACAATGGCGAGGTCCGGCGGCCCCGTCATCACCGTACGGGCCTGATCCGGGTCGCCGGCACAGCGAGTGGTCGCGCCCCAGCCGCGGAGCAAGACTGACAGGCCTTCGAGCACCCGGGGGTCGTTATCCAGGCAAAGCACCTGGGTGCCGGTGAGTTCGGTTTGTGACGTCGCCTCTGGGGCGGTCGGGGCGGACGCCTTCGGCCGGGAGGTGGCCGGCGGTAGATCTATCCAGAAGCACGAGCCACGCCCCGGCTCGGAGCGTAAGCCAATCGCATGCCCCAGCAATCGGGCCATGCGCTGGACGATGGCCAAACCCAGACCCAAGCCCTGGCCGGCCTGGGCATCCTCGATCGGCAGTCGCTGGAACTCCTGATAAATCTCTTCCTGCCGCTCCACGGGAATGCCCGGGCCCGTGTCGTAAACCGCCACACGCAATCCACCTCCCACCCGACGGGTTCCGATCAGCACACCACCCCGGCTGGTGTATCGCAGCGCATTGGACAGGTAGTTCTGGACAATCCGGCGCAGATGCAGGCGATCGGTACGCACGTGGACGGGCGCGATGTGATCGCGTAGTTCGATGCCGCGCGCCCGGGCTATCGGCCGACATTCCTCGACGAGCGCCCCCAACTCGACCTGCAAATCGACGGTTTCATGACGCACCGGTACCCGCCGCGCATCCAGTCGATTGATCTCGGAAAGGTCACTGAGCACCGCCTCAGCCCCATCCAGCGCCGAGGCAATCCGCTGGGCAGCCACCTGGACCTGCTGGCCATCGGCCTGCTCCAACAAGGAGGCGGCGAACAAGCGCGCCGCGCTAATCGGCTGCATCAAATCATGGCTTGCTGCTGCAAGAAACTGCGTCTTGCTGCGATTGGCCCGCTCGGCCGCCTGCTTGGCCAGCTGCAAGGCGCGCGTACGCTCCTGGACGATGGCCTCCAGATTTTCATTGGCCGCCTGCAGCTCCTGCTGGACCCGCTTGTGATCGGTGATGTCGGCAAAACTGGTGACGTAGCCACCACCCGGCAGTTGCTTACCCTGCATTTCAATCACCGTACCGTCGGGCCGTGTCCGCTCGTAACGGTGGGGCGTACCGGCACGAATATGCTCCAATCGCTTATGCACATGGGCCTCAGGGTCACCCGGGCCACAGAGACCACGCTCGGCGTTGTAACGGATGATGTCGGCCAGCGGCCGGCCCACTGTAATCAGGCCTGGCGGATACTGGAACAGGTCCAGGTAGCGTTGGTTCCATGCGGCGATGCGCAAGTCGCTGTCGATGACGCTCACCCCGTGGTTGACGTTATCGAGTGTGGCGCGCAGCAAACGCCGGCTGAGACGAAGATCCTCCCGTGTCCCGTCGAGTATGGTCGCAACCTCCTCGATGGACAGCTCCACATCCTGCAGCGCGCTATCCAGCACCATGCGCGCAGATGTTGTGCCCACCGCGCCTGCCAATTGGCGCTCGGCGGCCTGCATGAGTTCTGCTGAGGCCCGCCCCATCGGCGAAAGCTGCTGCCCGGTGGCTTTTTCGACCTGACGAACGACCAGCGAGGTCCGCACCTCGCCAACAAAACGATCGAGCAGGAACAAAATGTCCTGCACACGGGCCTGGCGCTGGACCGGCTGGCTGGCCGGCACCATGAACTCGCGACGACAGAAGCGGTTGGCTTGCGCCTGTTCAACAATCGAGCGCCGGCTGAGTACCGACACCGAGACCAGCAATCCGCTATTGGCGATGAGCGACAGCCAGGTGGTCACGGTCACCGACCCCCACCCCAGCGTCGCCGCGTTGGGGGCCGCCAGCAACACGCCAGGCGCCATGGTGGGCAGAGCCAGCCAGACACCCCAAATCAAGAAGCCCACGCTAATCCCGACGATGGCACCACGCGCCGATGTCCCCCGCCAGAGCAGCCCTAAAACAAAGGCAGGAGCGAGCTGGGCGACGGCCACAAACGCCAGCAAGCCCAGCCCGGCCAGGCTTCGCGTATCGGTCGCCAGCAAATGAAAGCCATAGGCGCCGAGGATCACCAAGCCAATCACACTGCGGCGAATGTTGAGAATCAGCGCATCCAGGCGCCGGGTGCGAACGTTCTGACCCGAGCGTAGTAACCAAGGCAGCACCCACTCGTTGCTGATCATGATGCTCATCGCCAGCGCAGAGACGATGACCATACCGGTGGCCGCCGCGACCCCGCCCAGGTAGGCCAGCAACGCCAGACCATCTTCACCCGCAGCCAGTGGCAGCAGCAGGACATAGCGATCCGGATCATGGCCCTGCGCCGCGAGCTCGTTGTCGCCGGCAACGGAGATCGGGAGCACCGCCAGGCTGAGCAACACTAAGTACAACGGAAACAGCCAACGTGCGGTGCGAACACCACGCTCGGTCGAATGTTCGACCATGGCGATGTGGAACTGCCGCGGGAGCAGAACGATGGCGCAGGCCGAGAGCAGCGTGTAGGTCCAGAACTCTGCGCCCAGCTCGATCTGGCTTAAGGCGTGGCCCTGCGACGCATCGGCCAGTTCAGTCCACAGACCGAAGGGTCCGTCGAGGACCTGAGTGAGCGCAAACCACGCCACGGCAATTAACGCCGCCAGTTTGAGCAGCGACTCAAGGGCGATGACACGGACCACGCCCGGGTGCTTCTCTCCGCGTGTCAGATGCCTTGCGCCGAACATGAGCGAGAACACGAGCATGACGGCGGCAATGCCGAACGCCGTCTCCAGGCCACCGGCGGTGGTGGTCGGCGCCAGAACTTGGAATGTCGACTCAACGGCCCGGAGTTGGAGGGCGATATACGGCAGTGTGGCGCAAAGGCAAAGCCCGGTGGCCAGGGCCCCAAGCGCGGCATTGTGTCCAAACCGCGCCGCCAGAAAGTCCGCGATGGACGTGAGATTGTTGCTGCGGCTGATTTCGGCAATGCGACGGATGAGTTTCCAGCCCAGTACATAAACCAGCGCCGGACCGAGATAAATGGGCAGATAAAGCCAGCCACTGAGACTGGCCGTGCCGACCGCGCCGAAGAACGTCCAGGTGGTGCAGTAAACGGCCAGTGACAAGGCCTGGGTGACCGCCTGTGCGCGCCCCTCCCCGCCCGGCCGTCGGTCGCCCTGCCAGGCCACCACGAACAACAGCGTCATGTACGCTGCCAGACTCAGGCCGATTAGTGGTCCGTTCATTCTTGAGGGTCTCCCCGCCCTGTGCGGTCCCGCTGGTCACGGACTGACACCACGGGATGCGCCGATCACATTCGACCAAAGTCGCGGGCCGGCCAATGATCGCCTTAGCCCTTTGTATTTACTTGAATTATCCCGTCCGCACACGGGCCATCGGCCATCGATTTACGACTAAAGTCGAGCTAGGACACCCCGGCCAGTCTCCCTAGAGTCGAACAGGTTCCGTCACCCGCGTGGGGAGCGGATTCAACAAGATCAAAGACTGGAGGAGTCCATCGTGAACAACGCACCCAATCCGGGTGCCGCCGCCTACTGGAAAGAGAACGTGCGACTGCTGACGGTGTTACTCATCGTCTGGTTTGTCGCCTCTTACGGCGCCGGCATCTTGCTCGTCGACCTGCTGAACCAGATCCCCCTCGGGGGTTACAAGCTGGGCTTTTTCTTCGCTCAGCAGGGTTCAATCTACATTTTTGTCGCCCTGATATTCGTCTACGTCCACAAGATGAATCAGCTCGACCGCAAGTACGACGTTCACGAGGAGTAGGTCGAGATGGATACACAAACCTGGATTTACCTCGTCGTAGGTCTGACCTTTGCGCTGTACATCGGCATCGCGATCTGGGCCCGCGCAGGATCCACACAAGACTTTTACGTGGCCGGTGGTGGGGTGAACCCGATCTCCAACGGCATGGCCACAGCGGCCGACTGGATGAGCGCTGCCTCCTTCATATCAATGGCCGGCCTGATCGCCTTCCTGGGCTACAACGCCTCGCCTTATCTCATGGGGTGGACCGGAGGCTATGTGTTGCTGGCGTTGCTGCTGGCACCCTATCTGCGGAAGTTCGGCAAGTTCACCGTGCCCGAGTTCATCGGCGACCGCTTCTATTCGAAGACGGCCCGAATGGTCGCCGTTTTGTGTCTCATTGTGGCCTCGATCACCTACGTAATCGGCCAGATGAAGGGTGTGGGCGTGGCGTTTGGTCGCTTTCTGGAAGTGGAGTTCGAAACCGGCGTCATGATCGGGATGGCCATCGTGTTCTTCTACGCCGTGCTGGGCGGAATGAAGGGCATCACCTACACCCAGATCGCTCAGTACTGCGTGCTGATCTTTGCCTACACCGTTCCCGCAATATTCATCAGTTTTCAGCTGACGGGGGTGCCTGTGCCGCAGCTGGGCCTGGGCGCCGATATGGCGGACGGCACACCCATACTCGACAAGCTGGACCAGGTCGTCACCGATCTTGGTTTTGCCTCATTCACCGACCCGGATGGCAGCACGCTCAACATCTTTCTGCTGACCATGTCGCTGATGATCGGAACCGCGGGCCTGCCGCACGTCATTATTCGGTTCTTCACCGTGCGCAAGGTCTCCGATGCACGCATCTCTGCAGGCTGGGCGCTGGTGTTCATTGCCATTCTCTACACCACCGCCCCGGCGGTTGGCGGCATGGCCCGTCTCAACCTCATGGAGACCATTCAGACCGGGCCGGTGGGTGCCCCCGATGGCAATCTGGAATACGAGAATCGGCCAGAATGGTTTAAGAACTGGGAGAAAACCGGCCTGCTCGCCTTCGAGGACAAGAACGGCGACGGTCGCATCCAGTATTACAACGACGCCAACCCGGAGTTTGCCGCCCAGGCCCAGCAATACGGCTGGGAAGGCAATGAAATGGTCACGGTGGATCGCGACATCATGGTGCTGGCCAACCCTGAGATCGCCCAGCTACCCGGATGGGTGATTGCCCTGGTCGCAGCCGGTGGCCTGGCCGCCGCACTCTCCACGGCAGCGGGGCTCTTGCTCGCGATTTCCTCGGCGATCTCCCACGATTTGCTCAAGGGCATGTTCATGCCGCAGATCAATGAGAAACAAGAGCTTAGGGCCGGTCGAATCGCCATGGCGGGGGCCGTGCTGCTGGCCGGCTACATGGGTATGAATCCACCGGGATTTGCGGCACAGGTGGTTGCACTGGCATTCGGACTCGCCGCCTCATCGATCTTCCCGGCTCTGATGATGGGAATCTTCAGCAAGCGTGTGAACAAGGCCGGTGCCATCGCCGGCATGCTGACCGGGCTGACCAGCACCATTGTCTACATCTTCGTGTTCAAGGGCTGGTTCTTCGTCCCCGGCACGAACTGGTTTCCGAACACGGCCGATTACTGGCTATTCGGCATCCAGCCCGAGTCATTTGGTGCGATCGGTGCCCTGCTGAACTTCGCCGTGGCCTTCGCGGTCTCGCGCGTCACCCAAGCACCCCCTGCGCATATTCAGGATCTGGTGGAAAGCGTACGTATCCCCCGTGGAGCCGGTCTGCCGACCGGTCACTGACGCCCGACGGCACCTCGCTCCTTCGTCGGGAGTCTGGCCCCGCCCTCGTGGCGGGGCTTTTTTATGCATGCACTTATGCCAGATCGCTCATCTGCGATCTCAGCCACGCCTGGCCCATGAAATAATGCGGCCTCGTCCGTCCGAGTCTATCTCGCATGTCGCCAGAGGCATGGATTGCCATCGCAGTTGTCCTGGGTACGCTGGTCGCGCTGATCACCGTGACACTGCCGCCCTACCTCATTCTGATGGGTGCGCTGACCGTGCTATCCGTCAGCGGGGTGCTGAGCAGCACCGAGGCCTTTGCCGGCTTCGGCAACACGGGCTTGATGACAGTCGCGGTGATGTTCATCGTCGCCGGCGGCATCACGTCCACCGGCGGGGTCCAGTGGATTGTGCAGAACGTGCTGGGCCGGCCGAGTCATATCCGTTCGGCCATCTTCCGCGTCTTCGCGCCGGTCGCCGGTCTCAGCGGCTTTCTTAACAACACGCCGGTTGTCGCCACAATGATCCCGGCGATCAACACCTGGTGCCGCCGAATCGATGCCGCCCCATCTCGATTGATGATTCCGCTGAGTTACTCGGCCATTCTCGGCGGCACGCTCACCATGATCGGGACCAGTACCAACCTGGTGGTCAACGGTCAGTATCAGGATTTAACGGGCGAGCCGGGCTTCGGGCTGTTCGCAATCACCTTGGTGGGTCTGCCTGTCGCGGTGGTGGGCGGGCTGTTCATCATCTTCGTGCTACCGCGCATCCTCCCGGATCGGCGCGCCCCAACCGCCAGCGAATCGTTACGTGAATTCACCGTCGAAGTTGCCGTCGACGCGACCGGCCCGCTGGTTGGCAAAACCATCGAACAGGCCGGCTTACGTAATCTGCGCACCCTGTTCCTGGTCGAAATCGGGCGACAGGGCACCGTGCTATCGGCCGTTGCGGGAGAGGAAACCCTGCTGGGCAATGACCGGCTGGTGTTTGCCGGCGATCCGGACGCCATCAAGGATTTGCTCGCCATTCGTGGCATCCAGCCTTCCGTAGGCGACAAGCAACAGCCAACCATTCTGGAGTCCCGCCCCGAACGCCGTCTGGTGGAGGCCGTCGTGTCGACCAACTGCGATGCCGTCGGACGCACGCTCAAGGATTCCCGCTTTCGCGAGCGCTACGGCGCGGTGGTGCTGGCCGTCTCACGCAATGGCCAGCGCATCAAGGGTGGTCTGGGCAGCATCCGGATCGAGGCTGGCGACAGCCTGTTGATGGAGGCGCGCCCCGGCTTCGTCAGCAAGCTGCAGAACAGCCGCGACTTCCTGCTCATTAGCGATCTTGATGTCGACCGGCCTCGCCACGACAAGGCCGGATTGGCCTGGAGCTTGTTAATCGCCGCTGTGCTCGCTGCGGCCACCGGGTTGCTCAGCATCTTGGACGCCGGGCTACTCGCCGCGGCCGGCATGCTCGTCACCCGTTGCATGACACCGGCGCAGGCATTGCGCACCATCGATCTTCCAATTCTGATCACCATCGGTGCCTCGCTCGGGCTGGGCGCGGCCCTGGCCAGTAGCGGCGCGGCGAACGCCATCGCTGAGCTGGTCGTCAGCATCGCAGGCGACCGCCCCATTCTGCTGCTGGTGCTGATCTATGTGACGGTGCAGATGCTGACAGAGATGATCACCAACAATGGCGCTGCGGTCATCATGGTGCCAATCGCGCTCAGCCTGACCGAGCAGCTGAGTCTGGCCCCAGCACCCTACTTGTTTGCGGTCATGATGGCGGCCTCGGCAAGCTTCGCCACCCCGCTTGGCTACCAGACCAATCTCATGGTCTATGGACCAGGCCAATACCGGATGACCGATTTTCTCAAGGCGGGCATCCCCATGAATATCATCGTGGGTGTGACCACGGTGGTGACGCTAGTCCTCAGCTTTGATCTGCGAGCTTAAGCACGATGAAACCCACGCTATACGGCATCAAGAACTGCGACACCGTTCGCCGCGCACGAAAAGATTTGGCCGAGCGCGGCGTTGATTATCGCTTCCACGATTTCCGCGCCGAAGGCATCGAACCCACAACAATCAGTGGCTGGGTCGACATGCTGGGCATTGACCAGGTCCTGAACCGCCGCGGCACCACCTGGCGCAAACTGGGCCAACAGGTTCAAGACCCCACGGATGTGTCTGCCCTGATTGCGTTGATGGCTGAACACCCCAGCCTGATCAAACGGCCGGTGTTCCAACGGGATCAGCAAGTGCAAACAGGCTACCCGCGCGCCGAAGCCGAGAGCCGCCTGGCCTGGTTTGCCGGCGCCGAGCAACCCGACTCACCTCCCCAACA
Source organism: Abyssibacter profundi (assembly GCF_003151135.1). Taxonomy (NCBI): domain Bacteria; kingdom Pseudomonadati; phylum Pseudomonadota; class Gammaproteobacteria; order Chromatiales; family Oceanococcaceae; genus Abyssibacter; species Abyssibacter profundi. The sequence goes on along the minus strand of NZ_QEQK01000004.1, from coordinate 166,011 downwards.
GGACTGAACATGGAATACCTGCACACGATGGTCCGCGTCGCGGACATCGACGCTTCGCTCGCGTTTTATTGTGATGCGCTGGGCCTGAAAGAAGTGCACCGATACGAGAGTGAACAGGGGCGCTTCACGCTGATCTATCTGGCCGCCCCCGGAGACGTCGAGCGTGCGAAGACGCACCAATCCCCGCTCATCGAGTTGACCTACAACTGGGACCCGGAAACCTACACCGGAGGCCGGAACTTCGGGCACCTGGCCTTCCGCGTTGACGATATTTACGCGACCTGCGAACGGCTGCAGCAGGCCGGTGTCGTGATCAATCGACCGCCTCGCGACGGACACATGGCGTTTGTCCGGTCACCGGATGGCATCTCAGTGGAGCTGTTGCAACGCGGTGAGGCGCTGGCCCCCACAGCGCCCTGGGCAACCATGGAAAACAGCGGCACCTGGTAGCCATCGTTCCCGCGTGGACAGCAGGCGCCCGGACGCCTACTGTCTAGCATTCGACCCGACTCGCGAAACCATGGATTTTTCCTTCCACGCGGATCACGACTGCAATCGCGTCCTGAACCTCATCAACCGGGATAGCCACGACCTCCGGGCTGGCGTCACCCGCAGGCTGCTTTCCTATCACTGGTCGCTGCTGTCCTCCACGGAATCAGCCCTGGACCAAGCGTTGGAGCAGCTACGCAGCACAGCACTCATCGCAACCGATGAGCAGCGCGTTACCTTGACCCCGGAAGGCTATTCGCTGCTCATCGACCCGGAGTGCGCGGCCATTGAGCAGGATGCCGCCACCGAGCTACATCTGCGCAGCGGGCCGCCCACCGAATACTCGTTGCGCGCCGTGGCCCTGGACGTCATCACACGCGGCGGCGCCACCCGAATCTCGCTTAAGGAACTCACCGAGCGCTGGGCCATCTCCGGCTTGCGCGCCGGGGAATTGCGCGATGCCATCGACCTGCTCCAGCGCGACAGTCTGGCGTCATTCACCGGACTTCGCATGCGAACCATCAGCCTGAGCCGGGATGGACAGGCCTATGTGGCAGGTCGACCACCTCCAGCCGACCTACTGGCCATGGCACCGGCACTTCGGAGAGAGGACCTCAACGCGAGCCGGGTGGACAGCAAGACGCTTTGTCTGCTTGCAGCCCATACGGTTGAAAACACAGAAGGTCGCGGATCCACGAGTTTTGGTGAAGTCATCTACCGTCTGGGACAGTTGAAGATTCCTGACTTCCGTGCGTTTCTTGCCGTCGAGTCGCTTTATCGACTGGGGCATGTGGATTTCGCCCGCGACACCCATAGCCTGCATCTAACGGATAGCGGGAAAAAACTCGCGCGTGCAGCGCGTGGCCGGGCCATCCAATGGGTGATCGGACAAGCTGTACAACAGTCATGACGCAGCTGCCAGATCAAACGACCGACCTGCTCAGAGATCTTATCGCTCGGCATATCGATACCGTGCGCGACGGCGCCGACGCGGTTGTTGTTCACTATGCTTGGCGCAAGACCGGGCTGGACGACGCCGCGTTCGCCGGTGCCACGGCCGATCTTCATTCGGCCGGCGAACTCGACATCGTGCACGGCGACCAGACCTTTCTTCGCCTGACGCCACAAGGCTTCGAGCACTTGGCACCACCTCCCGAGCCGGAGGAGGAGGCCACGGAGGATGCCAGCAAGACGCAAGGCTTTGTTCAGCTCAGCCGCACCGACATGCGCGCGCTTGTACTCGATATCTTCCGCTTGGCGGCCCGTGCCGGCGAGGTGGGTCTCACCGCCTCCGCCTTGGCGGCCATCTGGGGTATCGAGTGCCAACGCGCGGCCGATTTACGTGGCGTCATCGACGACATGCTCCGCAGCGGAACACTCCGCGTGGAACGCGGCGATCGAACGGTCTTTTTTCTGAACTGACGCGACCCGCTGTCCGGTCATCGCCGCCTGGCTTTGCTCAATGGTGCCTCGCTGCAGGCGGTTCGACCCGCACCAGCACGGTATCGCGCTGCTGATGATGGCCATCGGCCGCCACCAGCATGAACGTCAGCAATGTGGGCACGTCAACACGGGGGGCATCGAACAGGGTTCGTAGCCGTTGATGATCCTGCAACTGCACAGAGGGATCATCGACCATCCAATACACGGAGACCGCGCTATCCAGATCCGTCACGCGCCCCGTCAGCGCGACGCTTTGCCGACCCGATTGCACGGTCAAATCCATTCCGGCATCCACCACGGGCCTGGCCGATTGATGGGTATCGAGCACCGTCACACGCAGCGTGTCCGTTGCTCGCCCGCCCGCCATGTCCTGAACCATCATTTCCAGCGTCAAGGTCGTCGGGGCATCCACCCGGGGCGCCGTGAACGACGGCGACACGCTTGCCGGGTTATGCAGGCGGACCTTGTTAGGGGCATCTTTCATCCGCCACCGAACCGTCTGTAAGGACTGCCCGATCAACCGCAAGTCGCCGGTAAGCTGAACCGCCTCGCCTTCGTAGACGGTGAGGTCAGCACCCGCGTTGGCGACCGGACCACCGTGTTTCCGTCGCGCCAGACAGAGCTTGCGGTACGGCGACACCCGCCCCAGCTCATCGTGAACCGCCATTTGCAGGCACTGCACGGCTGAGACCGACGGGTCGAGTTCCAAGCGCAAGCTCCAATCTCGAATCTGCCCCGACCCGCCGCCAAGCTCAGCGACGGTCGGTGTCGTCCATGCCCAATAGCGATCCTCACCATCAGTCTGAATTATCAGTCCTGCAACAGGCGCCGCCGACCATGTCTGGATGCCCAAGTCCAGCCATGGTTCCTCCGCCAGCACATGGATGCCGCCATGGCCTGGCAGCGCCAGCTGCGGGACCTCCGGTGCGCGTGTTGCCGGTGGTGGACGACCTGCCTCGCCCCTCGCGCCGGAGACAGCAATCACCAACCGCGTTTGTCCTGGCTGAGGCGGGGTGCTGCGCTCGGTCGCCGGTCCATAGGCCAGTCCGCAGCATGCTATGCAGAGCAACAATAGCGGGACGTGCCGACTGACTACATTCGCTGCCACGTCATCGGCCCCGTCAGTAGCGTGTGAATCAGTGCGGCCTGGCTGTTGACCCCCACCTTGCGAAACACATGACGAAGCTGTGTCCGCACCGTACTCATCGCTGTTCCTTGCTGCAGTCGGAACTTGCTTAACGGTTTGCCCTCGGCCAAGGAAGCGGCCAGCGCGGCCTCCGTGCTGGTCAGACCGTAGTGCTTACAGAGCATGCGACGCGAAATGCGAATCTGCGGCGACTCTTCGAACAGCCGCAGCACCACCAGGGTTCCGGGTTTTTGCAGTCGGGTGCGCCCCGCCCAGGTGAGCTGTACGACAAGCCGTCGGTGTGTTCCTACCGCGCCCAGGGTGAACAAATGATCGGGATCACAAAGACCACCCTGGCCGATACCGCGGACCCTGTGACACAGCTCATCCAGCACCGCGCGGTCCTGTGCCCGTTGAGACGAAAGCCGCCCCTGATGAATCCGCAGCGCGGGGAGACTGCCCAGTAGACAGCGCGCGCCCCCACTGACGTAGCCGACGAGTGCGGACTCGTCCAGTAGCATGAAGGCCGCATCATCTCCGCAGAGTGCGTCCACCAGCCAGGCATTGCGTCTGAAGTAATCCTCTGATGTCTTCTGGTCCAGGTGAACCAGGTCGGATATTGAATCTGCCATCCTGCCCTCTCCCGATTGCTGACGTTGACGTGCCGGCGCGGCCTGCGTCGGCTGGGTCAGCATCGAGGCGTCGAGGCAGGAAGTCCTGACGCGACGTAGACCAATTCATGACCATTTCCTGACCAATCAATCTCTCTTTATCTTTCAATGACTTAGAATTTTTTCCGTGCAATCCTGGTCGGGCCAGCGTTCGTACTCGGCCAATCGACCTAACGGATGTGGCCGGGTCCATGAGCGGCTATTCCTGTCCCCGATCATGGGATTGTCCCGCTCGGTGGTAGTCTCCATCCGGGCACCCGGGGGCTGGAATGATCAAACAGAACGACGCCGCAGCGGCCATGACAAATCCACTGCATGGCCGTTTTGCCGATGTGGAGGTCGATGAGCGGAGTCGCCAGCTATTCCGCGACGGCCTGCTCATCCCGATTGAGCCAAAGCCATTCGACCTGCTCTGCCTGCTCATCCGCCGCCAGGGCGAGGCCGTCTCCAAGCAAACCTTGATCGATGATCTTTGGGACGGACGTGTCGTCTCCGACTCGGTGATTGCCCGCGCGGTCACCAAGCTCAGGCGCGCGCTGGGCACGGCCGCCGCCCCCGCGATTGAAACCGCGCATGGCTACGGTTATCGATTCGGGGGCGATTTCCACCCGCTGCCCCCGGCGGCAGACCCGGCCTCCGCCACTGCGCCAAGCCCCACGGCGGCCGCGACCGCCCCTCGAACAAGCCATCGCAACAGGTCGGCTGGCGCTCGGACGGCTGGCTGGTTGTTGGGTGGTTTGATGGTCGTACTGATGGGCTGGATGGGTGCCCGAGTCCTGATCGAGGCGGATCAACCCACCGTGGGGACTGAGCCGAAACAGCCGACGATCGCCGTGCTTCCGTTCGAGAACTACAGCGAACACCCCGAGGCCACCCGCTACCTCGTCGATGCCGTGCACGAAAACGTGTTGACGCACCTGTCGCGGGTCCAGGATCTTCGGGTCATCTCGCGAACATCGGTCGAGCGGTACCGGGACAGCCAGGCATCGGTCCCCGAGATCGGGCGACGCCTGGGCGTGAACCACGTGCTCGAAGGCAGCGTCCAGCGCATCGGACAGCGCCTGCGGGTCAACGCCCAGTTGGTCGAGGTCGCCACAGACACCCACTTATGGGTGGATGTGCTCGATGGCGAACTGGCGGATGTCTTCGAGATTCAGAGTCAGATCGCCCAGCACGTCGCCGCGTCGATTGGCGCCACTTTGCGCCCGACAGAAGTGCAGGCCATGACGCAGGTTCCAACGACAGATGCATCGGCGTATCAGGCCTATCTGCAGGCACGCGATGAATTGCGCCGGGATGGCACCGGGCGGGCCAGCCTGTTTCGCAGCCAGGCACTGCTGGACCGCGCGGTGGCGGAAGACCCGGATTTTGCACTCGCACAGGCGACACTGGCCCGCGTGCATACGTTTACGCACTGGTTCGGCTACGACACAGACCCCCGCCGGCTGCAGCAGGCCAGTGACGCACTCGATGCCGCATTGGGTGCCGACCCGAATCTTGCAGAGGCTCACCTGGCGCTCGGCTTGTACCGTGCGGCGGGTTTCAGAGACTACATTGGCGCCCTTGCGGCCTATCAGCAGGCCGAACTCCGACAGCCGGGGGCGGCAGACATCAAACACTACATGGCCAGCGCTCACCGCCGCCTCGGTCAATGGGAAGCGGCCGTGAGCATGATGCAATCGGCCGTCACATCCGACCCTGAGAACCTCAGCTTGCTCGCCGATTTCGCAGGTTTGTTGCGCGGTCTGCGGCGGTATGAGGAAGCGGCTCCCCTCTATCAACGGCTGGCGGCACTCGACCCCGATGACCCCTTTAAACGCATCGATCATGCGATGTTCATCGTCGAATCTCGCGGCGACACCGCGCCCCTGCGCCGTGTGCTGAACGATATTCCAGCAGACGTCGACCCAGGCCACAGCATCACCTATATGAGATACATCGCGGCGGCGTGGGAGTCGGACCTGGAACGGGCCGCCGCGCTGATCAATCGCTATCCGCGAACATGGCTGCCGGCAAGCGGCGGCCTGGGACGCACGCCGCGCGCGCTGGCGCAGGGACTCATGGCTGTTCTACGCGATGACCCTGGCGCGGGGCGCCACTTGCAGACAGCGCGGGACCATCTCGAAACCGCCAGACAGTCCCAACCCAACAACCCTGGCTTCGAGGCGGATCTCGCCCTGGTTGCGGCCGGTTTGGGTGACAAGCTGACGTCGCTGCAACATGGCCAGCGGGCACTGGACCTGATGCCGGTGGACGTCGACCCGGTCGGTTACTCCGACGTGGCCACGCGTGTCGCCATGGCCTGGGCGCTGGCAGGCGAACAAAGCCGTTGTCTGGTTCTGCTTGAACAGCTTTATCGTCAACCCTTTGGTCCGAGCATCCAGTTCTTGCGATTACACCCGGTTTGGTCCCCGCTTCGGGGGTTACCGCGATTTCAGCAGCTACTGGGCCAATAGGGTGGGCGGGGTGCTTGAGGGCGCGACTCCAGCCGCTGTCTCAGGCCGCCTGCCCAAGCCAATCGTCCAGGGTTTGCAGGAAGGGTCGAGCCACGGCGCATCGACCCTGCCCGTCGGCACCCAGCGTCCGTTCGCTGAACAATGCCTGTGCCATCGGCAACCGTGTGCACTGCGCCCCCCATGGGCAGGGTTCGCATAGCCTGGTCCGCTGATGCTGCTGTCGCAGCGCCTGGGCATAGGCGCTGGAACCCATGATGTCGGAGAAGGCATCCGAGAAGACATTTCCCAGCCGGGCACCCGGGCTGTACGCATCGGCATGCAGGTAGGCGTCCCCTTGCGTATCGACGATGAGCGACCAGGGCAGCTTGTCGCTAACAGGCGGCCGCCGCTCGCCCTGCTGACGAAGCCCAGCTGTCTGCAAGTATTCCTCAAGCGGTTCGATGCGAATGCCGCCTGCGCCATCCGCCAGCCTGGCCTGTAAAACCGCCCGAAAGGCCTCAACAATGCGGGCAGGCGGAAGCATTAACGAACGCATCCGCGGCTCCGGCGTCTGCATCGAGAAGATTGGCAAAATCCGGTAATTCAGGCCCAGTTCCGCAAAGTACTGGTACGTCGCCACCGCCTGATCAACATTGCCGGCATGCAGCACGCTGATGCCGCCGAGATCGATACGATCGGCCAGCCCGCTATCCAGCAGGTCACGTAGATGACGATCGACCACGGCTTCGGCGCAGCGTCCACTGGCATCCACCCGCGCCTGTCCATGCACGTCGATAGAGACGCCGAGCCCGACGTCGAACGTTTCCAAAAAGCGGAGTGTCTCCCGTCGCATACGGTACAGGTTCGACTGGACCGTATTGCGGACCGGGTGTCCGGCATTCCGCAGTGGCGCCTGGCTGGTCATCACCTGGGTGAGATAGTCGACGGGCAACAGCAGTGGCTCGCCCCCATGCAGCGCGACTTCAATCCGGACACGCTGTTCTTGCGTGTCCAGCCACTCGGCCAGGGAGCGAAAAAAATGTGCCAACCCGGTGATCGGCATGCGTGCCGGGTTGGCCAGATGCTCATACTCGTAGCAGTAGGTGCAACGTAGATTGCAGAGCTTGCTGAGCTTGAGAACAACGTTCACGCGTGAGGCCGGCTAGCGCGGAATCACACGAATCCACGGATGCATGGTCACCAGCGACGGATCGGCCTGCGCCGCCTCATGCAAGACCGTATGACAGGCCTGCTCCACCAAGCCTTCGAGCTTCTCAACCAGTGCGGGCGGCAGCTTGGGCGCGTCACCCGGCTGATCCAACAGCAAAAAGCCGGCCCCGTGGTAACCCGCTGCAGACAATCCATCCTCGTCGTAAGGCAACGAGGCATCTGACTTCGACTTCGACATCACACACTCCCCTTGTTTCTAAGCAATCCCCAGGTTGATCCTCGACCCTCGCGGCATTGCAGCGCAAGCCTCGAGCCTTGTTTATCCGCGATTCTGATGATGGCCGGTGTCCTGCACGCCCGGCAGTGCGCCCAGCACCTGTTCACGAAACCAGCGATTGGCCGGGTCGTTCTCAACGTTGCGGTGCCAATAGAGGTAGCCATCAAGGGGCGTCATGTCGACCGGGGCCGGCAACACCTGGTTGTCGAGCCCGGCATTGGCCACCCGGGCGTAGTTTTCCGGCATGGTCAGGATCAGATTCGTCTCGCTGACCACACGGCATGCGGCGAAGTAGTGCTGGCAGCGCAGGCGTATTCGACGAGTCTGGCCGAGCTGAGCCAGGCTCACATCTTCCATCCCTCCGCCGGTTCGCCTCACCGTCGCCAGCACATGGTCCTGCGCCAGATAAGTGGCCAGTGACAGTCGTTTTCCCACGTCCGGATGGCCCTTGCGCGCGACCACAACAAATCGGTCAAACACAATGCGCTGACGATGAATGCTATCCGGCAAGGGCAGCAGAACATCAATGGCGGCATCCAACTCGCCGCTATCGAGATCACTGGCCAACGTGCGTCGCACCGTTTGGACCGCCTCCAGATCCACCAGGGGCGCCGCCTTGGTAATGGAACGCATCAGCGGCGGCAACAGCACCGACTCCAAAACGTCGCGCACCCCCAGGCTGAATCGCCGTGGCGTCGTCGCCGGTTCAAAACGATCGACCTCATGCAACATGATCTCGATGCTTCGTAGCGACCGCTTGAGCGGACGGATCAGGTTTCTGGCCATTGGAGTGGGCAGCATCTGGCGGCCTTCCCGCACAAACAGCGGATCACCGAAGTGCTGACGCAGGCGGTTGAGCGCGTGGGTGACCGCCGGCTGGGTCAGGTGCAGGCGTCGGGCTGCCGCGGTAATGCCCCCCTCGGAATAAATGGCGTCCAGAACCACGAGCAGATTTAAATCAAGCTGCCTTAAATTCATTTCGTTTATGCATTCGGATAGATAACATTCATTGGATTCATCTTACCGGCCTGCCTATGCTCCGACCAGCGCTATCAAAGGGATACGATTCGCATGGCCGAGTTACTACTCGTTCGGCACGGTCAGGCCTCATTCGGAGCCGCCGACTACGACAAGTTGTCTGAACTGGGGGTGGAGCAATCGCGGGCACTCGGGCGCTGGTGGTCGAGTTGCCAATTGCAGGTCGACAGCCTGATGGCCGGGACCATGCGACGCCACCGGGAGACCGCCGAAGGCGCGATGATCGCGCTGCCCAACCCACCTGAACTGGCCATCGACGGTGGCTTCGACGAATACGATTTTCAGGATGTGCTGCTTCGCTATCGGCCGGATTTTGCCGAGGGCGGCATCATGCAGCGGCTGGTGGCCGAGAAATCCAATCCCAAACAGGCCTTTCAGGAACTGTTCAGCCAGGCGACCGCCCGGTGGATGGGGGGACGCAACGACGACGAGTATGAGGAATCCTGGCCGCAGTTCCGCGATCGGGTCGTCGCGGCGCTACAGCGTGTACTCGAAGATGACAGCCGGCGTCGTACCGCCGTGTTCACCTCCGGCGGCCCCATCGGTGCGGCGGTGCAATGGGTGCTCGGACTGGACAATGAACAAATGCAAAGCCTGAACTGGGTAATCGCCAACAGCAGCGTGACCAGCATCATCTACCGCCCGGGTCAGGTTAGCCTCAGTTATTTCAATAATTTCGCACACTTGCAGCAGACAAGTGATCGTTCGTTCATCACCTATCGATAGGAAGCGACATGACACCGAATGAAATGTTCGACCTCACCGGCCGCGTTGCGGTCGTCACGGGTGCCAGCCGAGGGATTGGCGAGGCGATTGCCCACGCCTTGGCCGGCGCGGGCGCACACGTCATCGTCTCCAGCCGCAAGATTGACGGCTGCGAGGCCGTTGCCGCGGCCATCCGGGAGGCTGGCGGCAGTGCCGAGGCCTTGACCTGCCATATCGGAGACATGGACCAGATTGAGTCCTTCTGGAACGCGGTGCGCGACAAGCACGGCAAGGTCCATGTCCTGGTCAACAATGCCGCGGCCAACCCTTACTTCGGCCCGACCATCGACACGCCGCTGGATGCGTTTCAGAAGACGCTCGACGTCAATGTCCGAGGCTACTTCTATATGACCGTTCACGCCTCGCGCATGATGATCGAACAAGGCGGCGGCAGCATCATCAACGTGGCGTCCATCAATGGTAAAAATCCGGGGCTGCTACAGGGCGTGTACTCGATCACCAAGGCTGCGGTCATCAATATGACCGAATCCTTCGCCAAGGAACTCGGCACGAGCAAGGTCCGCGTCAACGCGTTGCTTCCCGGTGGCACGGACACCAAGTTCGCCTCGGCGCTGGTCAAGAACGACAGCATCCGCGAGACCATGCTGCAGCATGTCCCGCTGAAGCGGATCGCAGCGCCAGACGAAATGGCCGGCGCCGTGCTCTACCTGGCCTCCGACGCTGCCAGCTACTGCACCGGCACCACGTTGGCCGTTGACGGCGGCTACCTCATCGGATGAGCGCCATGAACGAGCTCACAGGAAAGGTCGCGGTCATCACGGGTGCCGGTAGCGGTTTGGGGCGCGAACTCAGTCTGCTCTGTGCCCAGGCCGACATGCGTTTGGCGCTGGCTGATGTGGATGCGCAGGGTCTGGCTGAAACCGTGGCTTTGCTGCCGGACGGCACGGAGCAATTCACCCGGCAGGTGGATGTATCCAAGGCCGAAGCCGTACAAGCCCTTTGTGACGCCACCTATGACAACTACGGAGCGGCCCACCTCGTGTTCAACAACGCGGGTGTGGCGGTGTCGGGTCCGACCTGGACCAGCACGCTGGATGACTGGAACTGGGTGCTGGGCGTCAACCTCATGGGCGTGGTTCATGGTGTCAAAAGCTTTGTGCCACGCATGCTCGAATCCGGCGAGCCCGGCCACATCGTCAACACCGCATCCCTGGCGGGCCTGAGTTCGGTTCCGGGCTCCAGTGTTTACTGCGTGAGCAAGCACGGTGTCGTCACGCTGTCGGAATGTCTGCACCACGAACTGCAGGCCGCGGGGGGTGCGATCGGCGTCTCGGTGCTCTGTCCGGCGTTTTTCAAGACCGGCATCGCCGACTCCGAACGCAATCGCCCGGCCGAATACGCCGATGCCAATCCGCAGGGCGAGGAGTACGCCAAGTTCGTCAAGGCCGCCATCGAAGCCGGGCGGTTGTCGGCTGCCGACATCGCCCAGGTGACCATGGAGGCGGTGCGCGATGGCCGCTTTTACATTCTGCCTCACGGTGGTGCCGTCCGGCAGGTCGAAACCCGGATGCAAGACATCTTGGAACAGCGAGCGCCGACCAACCCGCTTGGCACGCGATAACACTGTATTCAAATCTAGGAGACAGCCATGAAAGCATTGCTCTGCAAGCGCCACGGTCCCCCCGAATCACTGGAGATCGACACCCTGCCCGACCCAACACCGGGCGACTGGGAGGTGGTCATCGAAGTCCACGGTGCGGCCGTGAACTTCCCTGACACACTGATCATCCAGAACCTGTACCAGTTCAAACCGGATCTGCCCTTCTCGCCCGGGGGCGAATGTGCCGGCATCGTCAAGGCCAAAGGCAGCAAGGTCGGTCATCTCAACATCGGTGATCGTGTGCTGGCCTTCACCGGCTGGGGTGGTTTCGCCGAGCAGGCGGTGGCGGATTCACGTGCAGTGGTTCCCATGCCGGAGGGGCTGGATTTCGTCACCGCATCGGCCTTCGTCATGACCTACGCCACGAGCTATCACGCATTGGCCGACCGCGCCGCAATCCAGTCGGGTGAAACCTTGCTGGTGCTGGGTGCCTCCGGTGGCGTGGGCATCGCGGCCATCGAGATCGGCAAGGCGCTGGGGGCTCGGGTGATCGCAGCGGCATCAACCGCCGAAAAGCTCCAGGTCTGTCAGGAGCATGGCGCCGACGAGGTCATCAACTATGTGGATGAAGACCTCAAAACGCGGGTCCGTGAACTCACTGACGGCAAAGGCGCCGACGTCATCTACGACCCGGTCGGAGGCGCATTCTCCGAAGCTGCCCTCCGGGCAATCGCCTGGCGCGGCCGATTCCTGGTCATCGGGTTTGCCAATGGCGAGATCCCGAAAATCCCGTTGAATCTCGCTTTGCTCAAGGGTTGCAACATCAACGGTGTGTTCTGGGGCGACTATGCCAAGCGCGAACCGATGAACAACATGAAGGACTTGCGCACCCTGTTCGGTTGGCTGCAGGAGGGCAAGCTGCGCCCGCATATTGCAGGCACGTACTCGCTGGCCGAAGCGCCCCAGGCCATCCGCGCGCTGATGGACCGTCAGGTGTCCGGAAAACTGGTCATCACCCCGCAGGAGGCCTGAGGTGAGCGATCAAAAAGACTTCACCGGGACCATGCCGGTGCAGGAGCGGCATCAGTTTGATGAAGCATCCCTGGCCACATTCCTGAGCAGCCAGATCGCCGACTTCCAGACGCCGTTAACCGTCGAGCAGTTCAAGGGCGGACAGTCGAACCCGACGTACCGACTGGTCACACCCAATCGCAACTACGTGTTGCGGCGCAAACCCCCGGGCAAGCTTCTGCCATCCGCGCATGCGGTCGACCGGGAGTACCGCGTCATCACCGCCTTGGCGGACACCGATGTACCGGTGGCCAAGACCTACTGCCTGTGCGAAGACACGGATGTGATCGGGACGGCGTTTTACGTCATGGATTGCGTCGACGGTCGCGTGATGTGGGATCCCACCCTGCCCGGCCACGAGCCGGCAGACCGCGCGGCCATTTTCGACGCCATGAACGCCACCATCGCCGCGCTGCATTCCGTGGACGTCGATGCCGTGGGCCTCACCGATTACGGGAAGCCCGGCAACTATATCGAGCGCCAGATCGCCCGCTGGACCAAGCAGTACCAGGCATCCGAAACAGAGACCATCGACGCGATGGACCGCTTGATCGAATGGCTGCCGAACAATATCCCCGCAGGCGATGAGGTGTCGGTGGTCCATGGTGACTATCGCCTGGACAACATCATGTACCACGCCAGCGAACCGCGCATTCTGGCGGTGCTGGACTGGGAGCTATCGACCCTGGGGCATCCTCTGGCTGACTTTGCCTACCACTGCATGACCTGGCACATCCCGCATGGTGTGTTCCGTGGCCTGGCCGGCATCAACCTCGCCGAGCTGGGCATCCCGGACGAGCAAAGCTATGTGGCCAAGTACTGCGAGCGCACCGGACGCGACCCCATCGATCCGAATCACTGGGATTTTTATATCGCCTACAACATGTTCCGCCTGGCCGGGATTCTTCAGGGAATCATGGGTCGCGTGAAAGCGGGCACCGCCTCCAGCAAAAAGGCTGAAGCCATGGGACGCGGGGCGCGGCCATTGGCCGAACTGGGCTGGATGCAGGTCGAAAAAATTCTGGCGCGATAAGCCACAACCACGGGATTCGATTGCAATGCCGGCCCAGAGCGCAGAGGCGCGACGCCGTTGGTTTCAACTCACCCTCATTTACCCGCCCGCAACCCACGTAGCCGAAGGCTGGCAAGCCTGCACGGATGCGGGACCAACCCAATGTCCTCAGGAGTCATTCCATGTTTGAGCATTCGGACAAGACCAAAGACCTGATCGCCCGCGTCAAGGCGTTCATGGACGAACACATTTATCCCAATGAGCATCGCTACCACGAGGAAGTGAATGCCGGTGATGATCGTTGGCAACCCACGCAAGTCGTGGAGGAAATGAAGGCCAAGGCCAAGGCGGCTGGTCTCTGGAATCTGTTCTTGCCGGAGTCAGAACACGGCGCCGGGTTGACCAACCTCGAATACGCACCGCTGTGCGAAGAAATGGGCAAGGTGTTCTGGGCCCCCGAGGTGTTCAACTGCTCTGCCCCGGACACGGGCAACATGGAGGTCTTTGCCCGCTATGCCTCTCCAGAACTGCAGGAACGCTGGCTCAAGCCCTTACTGGCCGGCGAGATCCGCTCCTGCTTTGCGATGACCGAACCGGATGTCGCCTCATCCGATGCCACCAACATCCAGTCTTCCATCGTCCGCGATGGCGACGAGTACGTCATTAACGGGCGCAAGTGGTGGACCACCGGTGCGCCGGATCCACGCTGCAAAGTCATGATCTTCATGGGCAAGACAGATCCCGACAACGAGAACCGTCACAAGCAGCAATCCATGATCGTGATTCCGATGGACACCCCCGGAATCACCATGAAGCGCCACCTGCCGGTGTTTGGCTACGATGACGCCCCGCATGGCCATGCAGAGTTCGAGTTCAAGAATGTTCGCGTGCCGGCGGACCACATCCTGCTCGGCGAGGGGCGTGGGTTTGAAATCGCGCAGGGACGCTTGGGACCAGGCCGGATTCACCACTGCATGCGCGCCATCGGTGCGGCCGAACGTGCGCTGGAAAAAATGTGCCAGCGCACCACCCAGCGTGTGGCATTCGGAAAGCCCATCGCAGCCCAAGGCGTCACGCGCCAGCGCATTGCGGATGCCCGGATCATGATCGACCAAGCCCGGTTCCTGACGCTTAACGCGGCCCACATGATGGACACCGTTGGCAATAAGATCGCCGCCAAACAAATCGCAATGATCAAGGTTGCGGCCCCGGCCATGGCCTGCCAGGTCCTGGATTGGGCCATCCAGGCCCACGGCGCTGGTGGCGTGAGCGAGGACTATGGGCTGGCCTATGCCTATGCGCAGTTGCGCACGCTCAAACTCGCTGACGGCCCCGATGAGGTTCATCGCAATGCCATCGCCAAGATGGAGTTGGCCAAGCACATGAATATCTCACGATAAAGGATTGAATTCATGACTGAAACCAATCGGCAATATCTGCTGAAGTCGCGCCCTGCTGGCATGGTGGGCGCTGAACATTTCGAGTTCACGGAATCACCGGCGCCCGCTCCCGGTGAAGGCGAACTGTTGGTTCGTAACCTGTTTATTTCGCTGGATCCCGCCATGCGCGGCTGGCTCAACGAGGGCAAGTCGTACGTGCCACCGGTTGGAATTGGCGAGGTAATGCGCGCGATGTCCGTGGCCCGAGTGGTGGCTTCCAACCATCCGAAATTCGCCGAGGGCGATGTGGTCTCCGGCATTTTCGGCGTGCAGGACTATGCCGTGAGTGATGGCAAGGGCGTCGTCAAGGTGGACCCCAACCTGGCGCCTCTGCCCCGCTATCTAGGTACGCTGGGCATGCCCGGCATGACGGCCTACTTCGGTCTGCTCGACATCGGCAAGCCCGAGGCGGGACAAACCGTTGTGGTCTCCGGCGCGACGGGCGCTGTCGGTCAGGTTGTCGGCCAGGTCGCCAAGATCAAGGGATGCCGTGTCGTCGGGATCGCCGGCGGCCCTGAGAAATGCCGCCATGCGGTGGACTCGTTGGGCTACGACGCCTGCATCGACTACAAGAGCGAAGACGTGAAGAAGGCACTGCGCACCCACTGCCCAGATGGGGTGGATGTGTACTTCGATAACGTTGGCGGCGAGATTCTCGATGCAGTGCTCACCCGCCTGGCCATGCATGCCCGCATCGTGATTTGCGGCGCGATCTCTCAGTACAACAGCACCGCGGTTGAGGGACCGAAGAACTACATGTCACTGCTGGTCAATCGAGCCTCCATGACCGGCATGGTGGTGTTCGACTATGCCAAGCGCTACGGAGAGGCCGTGAACGACCTCGCGACATGGCTGGGCAACGGTGACATGGTCAGTCAAGAGCATGTCATTGACGGGCTGGACCAGTTCCCGGATGCCCTGCTGAAGCTGTTCTCCGGCGAAAACTTCGGCAAGCTGGTACTCAAGGTCGCGGATTGATCGCCTGCAACAGGCCGGCGCTCTGACGACGCCGGCCTGGTGTCGGCCTGGTGTCGATCGGTCACCCACCGGGTACTCAAACAACCTTGCCCATCCTGACTGATCAGATGGTAAATTAAACCCCTTACGTACCCGCTTGTACACAAATATTGTCGCAGCCGCCCTGCCGGTTTGTGGCGCCACCCAAGCAACCGGATGACCTGACCGCATGCACTCAGCTCAACCCTCTCCGCTCGGCACGCCGACCGACAACCCAGCGTCAGGCCGTTCGGAGCCGCCGGAACAGTTCGCCCGAGTCGGTTCACTGGATCTGGCCTATCAGCGATTCGGAGACCCTGGCGCCCCCGCGGTGCTCCTGGTCATGGGATTGGGTTCGCAGTACGTGCTCTGGCCGACGGCGCTTTGTCACGCTCTGGTTGACGCCGGCTATCAGGTCATTCGTTTCGACAATCGCGACGTCGGCCGTTCGACGCGTTTGGATGGCATCCAGGCGCCCAACATACCGGCCACGGTCATCAGACGGCGCCTGGGCATGCAGGTGCAGGTGCCCTATCAAATCGCCGACATGGCGGAGGATGCGGTGGGTCTGTTGGACAGCCTGGGGCTGGCCCGGGCCCATGTTGTCGGTGCCTCAATGGGCGGCATGATCGCCCAGGTCATGGCAGCCAACTTTCCTGCCCGGGTCGCGAGCGCGGCGCTCATCATGACCACCACCGGCCACCGGAAGCTCAAGCAGCCCAGCCTGGCGCTGCAACGACGGTTGATGCGCAAACGTCCCAAGGCCATCGAAGAAATCATCGATCAGGGCGTGGAGACTTATCGACTCATTGGCAGTCCCGGATTCGAACAAACGGATGCCGAAATACGGGCCAAGATTACCCGGCAAGCCAACCGAGGGATCAGCCCCGGCGGCACCATCCGCCAGCTTGCGGCCATCATCGGCTCCCCCCATCGCGGTCGGTTGGTGCGTCAGATCAAGCAACCGACGCTTGTTCTCCACGGTCGGGCCGACCCGCTCGTGCCGGTCGAGGCAGCCTATGACCTCAAGGACAAGATCCCGCACGCCCGCCTGGACGTGATAGACGGTTGGGGGCATGACTTTCCGAATGTGCTGGTTCCTCGCATTGCCGATACGTTGATCCAGCACCTGCCCCCGGGTTGACGCCCCTTCACGCCGAGAATACTTCCCATCGCTCATCCAACATACAATGCGATGAGCGACCGGCCATCAGAGTCGGCCACCCGCATCTATTTGTAACGCCGGATACACGGTGACGAGGAGACCCCATGGACTTGTTTGATGCCTACGTGCGTCATGAATACGCTTTTGCCGCCACCCAGCTGGTGCTTGCCATGCTTGGCATGGGCGCCACGCTCACCGTCGGCGATTTCCGTGAGGTGGCACGCGCCCCCCGTAGCGTCTCAATCGGGCTGGTCCTACAGTTAATCGGTGTCCCCCTCGTGGCGGCGGCATTTGTGGCCTGGGGCGGTCTCGGAGTGGGCGTGGCCATCGGCCTGGCGCTGTGCGCTGCCATCCCCGGTGGGACGGTGTCCAACATCTTCACGTACTTCGCACGTGGACATATCGCCTTATCCATCTCGCTGACCGCCGTGGCCACACTGGCCTGCCTGGTCACGACGCCGATCGTACTGGGGCTGTTGATTGCGCATCACATGCCGGAGGATTTCAGCATGCCGGCCGGGCGGATAGCGATCGAAATCGGTCTCTGTCTGTTGTTGCCACTGGTCCTCGGCATGCTGGTGCTCAGGGCCTTTCCTGCCCAGGCGGGCCGATTCTCCAAACTCTGTATTCGCGGCTCACTGCTGACCATCGGCTTGATCGTGGTCGGTGCCGCCGGGGCCGGTCGCCTGGACATCGAAGCCTTTGGGCTCTCCAACCTCGGTATTACCGCCGGCTTCATCGCAGTGGTCACACTGCTGGGCTGGCTGGTCCCACGGATGCTCGCCGTGCCCACAGCCGACCGGGCTGCGATTGGCATCGAACTCACGGTTCGAAATACCAATCTGGGCCTGCTGATCAAGGCCAGCCTGTTTCCGGCCGTGGTGGGGGTTAGCGACCCTGTCGGGGACCAGGTGCTGTTCACCGTGCTGCTCTACGGCGCTTTGATGTTGCTCATCGGCGGCGTTCAGATCGGCGGCTTCCGCCGCCGCGTCCGCGCTGAACACAACCCAACGAATGCACCCCGCCAATCAGGCTGAACCCAGAGCGTCACACCAGACGCGCCGCTGCCGGCTGGGGCGCAGACTGAAAATCTGGACAGGCCCGTTGGCCGCCGCCCTGCGACCCGCGCGCAGCCTGTTGTCCTTTAACGACAGGCAATACCCACCCATTTTCACGGCTTTTCCTTGAAGCGGCCGAGAACCTGTCGGGGGGCGGCGACAGCCCTAGCCTCTATCTAATTGATTTTTCGTTAGTTTTTCCTGGCACGCGCGTTGCAGACATGGCATTGACGACGTCGCAGGCATGGAGCTGCGGCGTCTTGCCCGGGCAGGATGCCCGGCCGGGTGTCACGACCACGGTCGCGCCACCCCCACGGCTTTGTCGAGGCGTCACGCTCTTCAAGCCGGATGCAGCTATAGGCCATGGATGGCCTCTTATTTGATGTCGTGCCGATCCCGTATCGGCCGTTAACAAGGAAACCGGGACATGGACAAGCCATCAACGACTCAGCGCTACCTGTCGAGAACCCTGCTTGGTACCGCATTGATGCTGCCAATGCTGGCGTTTGCTGGAGCCCTGTCCACGAGTTTGCTGGCGAATAACAGCGCCGGGGACCGGATGCAGTCCCCGCTGCATATCGCCAATCTTCAGCACAATCCGCGCAGGGCCTTCGAAACCCTGGACGCCAACCGAGATGGCTATTTGACGGGCGATGAGACCGCAGCCAGCCGAACCGTGCATCTGCATTTTGGCGTGCTCGATCAGGACCGAGACCAGCGCGTCAGCATCGTCGAGTTCCACCGTCTACCCGGCATGCTGGAAGACGTGTACGCCGAATAGCAAGCAGCTCCCTCCCCGAGCCCCCCAAGGGAATTCACCGCCGCCGACCGCGGCGGTTTTTTTATGCGCGATGGTCGGCAACGCTCCGGTCGCCCGCCACTGTACCGGCTGGTGGTGAATCGACCGGCAGGCTCATCCGAAACCACAAATTTCGGTTACCCAGACAGAGGAAAGCCCGCACGAGGCGGGCTTTCCGGTCTAGCGATTCTGCACAACGCGTGTCTAGTGGACACGCTCCAGAATCGTGGCCACACCCTGGCCCAACCCAATGCACATCGTCGCGACACCCAGCTCGGCGTCCTTTTCACGCATGATGTGTGCGAGGTTGCCGGTGATCCGCGCGCCCGAGCAGCCCAGCGGATGCCCCAATGCAATTGCACCACCACGCACGTTGATCACATCCTGCTTGTCCAGGAGCTTCAGCTCATTCAACACAGCCAGTGACTGAGCAGCAAAGGCCTCGTTCAGCTCGAAGTAGTCGATATCCGACAACTCGACACCGGCCTTCTTCAGCGCCTGCTGCGTCGCCGGCACCGGCCCGCGACCCATAATGGACGGATCGCAACCGGCCCAGCCCATGCCACGGATCTTGACCATGGGCTGTAAGCCCAGCGCCTTGGCCTTCTCAGCGGACATGACCAGCACGCAGGACGCGCCGTCGGACAGCGCCGAGCTGTTACCGGCCGTGACCGTGCCACGCGGGTCGAAGGCCGGACGCAAACCACCCAAGCCTTCCAGGCTGGCATCCGCGCGGGCCACCTCGTCGTTGGTCGTCATGAACAACTTGCCGTCCGGATCATGCGCGCGAATCGGCACCACCTGATCGGCATTCACGCCGGACGCCTGAGCTGCAACGGCACGCTGGTGTGAGGTCAGCGCAAAACGGTCCTGATCCTCTCGCGAGATCCCGTTCAGCTTGCCAAGCAGTTCCGCGGTCAGACCCATCATCCCGGCAGCCTTTGCGGTCTGCAGCGAGATGGCCGGACTGAAATCCACGCCGTGGTTCATCGGCACATGCCCCATGTGCTCAACACCCCCGCAGAGGTAGACGTCGCCCTGACCGGCCAACACGTTGCTCGCGGCAATGTGAATCGCAGACATGGACGAGCCGCACAGGCGGTTCACCGTCTGGCCCGGCACGGTATGCGGCAAGCCGGCGAGCAGCGATGCATTGCGGGCGATGTTGAAGCCCTGCTCCAGCGTCTGCTGGACACAGCCCCACACCACATCATCGATTTCTGCAGGCTTGAGCGCCTCGTTACGTTTCAGAATGGCCTTGATCAGCTCGGCCGAGAGTTCTTCTGCCCGCACGTTGCGGAACTGGCCGTTCTTGGACCGGCCCATGGCGGTCCGCACGGCATCAACAATGACGACTTCGGTCATGATGTTTCTCCAAATCTATGTGCTTGATGCGTTGATCGGGGAGCCGGGCCCGTGCTCAGAAGACGGGCCCGGCCTGACCGATTAGCCGTAGTAGCTCTCGCCCTTGGCGGCCATTTCCTTCATGCGTTCGGTCGGCTCGTAAAGCTTGCCGAGGTAGGCGTACTTCTCGCAGGCCTTGACCACATGGTCCAGGCCGAGGGTGTCGGCGTACTTCAGCGCGCCACCCCGGAACGGCGGGAAACCGATGCCCATGATCAGGCCCATGTCGGCCTCAGCGGCCGTATCCACAATGCCCTGCTCCAGGCAGCGCGCCGTTTCGATGATCATCGGCAGCATATGACGCTCGATGATCTCCTCATCGGAGTGCTCTCGGGTTTCCTTGACGGCGCCCTTGATGATCTCGTACGCCTCCGGATCCTTGACCTTCTTCGGCTTGCCCTTACGGTCCTGCTCGTACTTGTAATAGCCCGAACCCGACTTCTGCCCGAGGCGACCGGCCTCGACCATCAGGTCCAGCGACGATTTCTGCCCTTCTGCCGGGCTCATGCGATCCGGATAGCCAGCGGCCAGCACATGGCCGACATGCTGACTGGTGTCCATGCCAACCACATCGTTGAGGTAGGACGGACCCATCGGCCAGCCAAAGCCTTCCATCAGCTTGTCGATGCGCTGGAAGTCGGCCCCTTCGGCGATAAGACCTTCAAAACCGAAGAAGTACGGGAACAGAATACGGTTCACCAGGAAGCCCGGGCAGTTGTTCACCACGATGGGCGTTTTCTTCATCCGGCTGGCCAGGGCCACCGTAGCCGCAATCGCTTCATCAGAGGTCTTGGAGCCACGGATCACCTCAACCAACGGCATGCGATGCACCGGGTTGAAGAAATGCATGCCGAGGAAGTTCTCGGGTCGCTTGAGGTCGGATGCCAGTTCGTCGATGGAGATGGACGAGGTGTTCGACGCAATGATCACGTCTTCGCGGGCGTACTTTTCAACATCGGCGTAGACCATCTTCTTGATGTCGGCACGTTCGACCACGGCCTCGACAATGATGTCGACTTCACCGAAGTCGCCATAGTTCAGCGTGTCGCGGATGTTGTTAAGCACCGATGCCATTTTGGCGGCATCCATTTTGCCGCGTGAGACCTGCTTGTTAAGCAGCTTAGAGGCCTCATTCAAGCCCAGATCCAGCGCCGCCTTGTTGATGTCCTTCATGATCATCGGCGTGCCGGTGGAGGCAGCCTGGTAGGCGATGCCACCACCCATGATGCCGGCACCCAACACAGCACCCTGCTTGATCTCCTTGGACTGCTTGATCCAGCCCTTGGATTTCTTCTTGATCAGCTGATCATTCATGAAAATGCCGATCAGGGCCTGCGCCTGGGTGGTCTTGGCCACCTTTACAAAGCCCTTGTGCTCGATCTTCAGCGCATCATCGCGGCCCTTGCCGGCGGCCTTCTGAATGCAGTTGATCGCTTCGATCGGCGCCGGATAGTGCTTGCCTGCCTTGCCGGCCACAAAACCCTTGGCGGTTTCAAAGACCATCATGGAGTCGACCGGCCCCAGCTTCAGCGGCCCGGTCTTCTGTGCGCGACGTGCCTGCCAGTCCATGTCACCAGCAATGCAAAGCGACAGCAGTGATTTGGCTGCTTCCAGCAGTTGGTCGGGCTCGACGACAGCGTCCACCGAACCATTCGCCAGGGCGGCCTTGGCTTTGACGTTGCTGCCGCCAGCGATCATCTCAATGGCGTTGTCGGCGCCAATGAGGCGCGGCAGACGCACCGTGCCACCAAAGCCGGGGAAGATGCCCAGCTTGACTTCGGGCAATCCCACCGCCGCTTTGGACGACATGACGCGATAGTCGGAAGACAGCGCCATCTCGAAACCGCCGCCCAGCGCCATGCCATTAATGGCCGTGACCGTGGGCATCTCCAAATCCTCGAACGCGGAGAACACCGCATTGGAATCCGCCGACCACTGGATGAGCTGTTCATCGGACTGTGAGAATGCAGCGCCGAACTCGGTGATATCGGCACCGACGATGAATCCATCCTTACCGCTGGTGACGATGACACCCTTGGCACCATCGTGACTGGCAATGGCCTGCGTGGCCTCACCCAGTTCCTTGACGGTCGCGGCGTCGAACTTATTGATCGCATCGCCCTGCCGGTCGAAACGCAGTTCGATCATGCCGTCTCCGAGCGCGTGGCACTGGATCGACTTTCCTTCGAAAATCATAGGCTTGTCCTATAGATGTGTAGAAATGGCATGCACGCATCCCACCGGAGACGCATGCGTTAGAAAGATTGAGGGACGCGCCACTATATCGACGCACTCTAGGGGCGTAAACCAAGCCTGTGCAGGCGTCCGACATCCGGAACAAGCAGGAATTCCGGATGGGGCACAACCCGGAGCCGTTTCGGGGGTCATCGGGCCTTAATTGCCGATTTTGACAGGGATTTTCACCGCTCCTACACTCCAAGCACGACATCTGCCACCGAAAGGATCGGGGACACCATGGCCGCCAAGAAGAAGCTCGCCAAGTTGAAGACCCAGATGGAAGACGTACGCGGGATCGCCATCGAGACGGTGATCAGCGCAAACAAAATTGTCTACGAAGGCATTCAGCGACTCGCAGAGCACGAACTCGACGAGTTGCAGAAGAGTTACAAGACTGTCGTCGACGGACTCAAAGCGAGCAGTCGCAAGGGCGATATCAAGAGCACGGCACAAGCCCAGCTCGATCTGCTTCAGCAGACGATCGATCAAATTATCGCCAACGCACGGACCAGCGTTCAGATCATCACGGAAACGCGAACTGCACTCACCGATGCGTTGTCCTCGGGCCTGCAGGGCAAACCGTCCGCCAAAAAGGACCTCAGCACGGCCAAGAAGCAGGCCACGGCCGCCGCCAAGCAGGTTCGCAAGGCCACCCAGACGGCCCGTGCCGCTGCGGAATCCGCAGTTGATGCAGCCAGCAAGCAAATCGAGGGGGCCGCAACCAAGACCGCCACGACCGGCAAGCGCGGGACTGGACGTAGTCAAAGCACCACAACACGCAAGCCGGCGACCAAGCGCACGACCTCGCGGGCCAAGAGCACTGCCGCTAAGAGCACTGCCGCTAAGAGCACTGCCGCTAAGAGCACTGCCGCTAAGAGCACTGCCGCTAAGAGCACCGCTGCCAAGAGCACCGCTGCCAAGAGCACCGCTGCCAAGAGCACCGCTGCCAAGAGCACCGCTGCCAAGCGGACCACCACGAAGTCGACGGCTGCGAAGCGATCGACCACACGAAAGCCCGCGACGAAAACGGCGAGCACCGCTAAGAAATCGTCGGCAACTCGCGCCCGCAAGCCCGCTGCAAGTTCCAGCTCGCGGGTCAAACGGGCGACATCCGCGGCGAAGTCGTCGACGGATAAGTCCTAACCCAGGCCCGCACTTGCGGTCCCAAGGCCCGGTATCTCGCCGGGCCTTTTTAATGTGACGCCATGGAAACCGGATCTCTCGACGCCCTGACCCAAGCCTGCCGGCTGCTGGCAGACGGCACGCGGTTGCGGCTGCTCGCGGTTTTGGAAAGTGACGCCCTGTCTGTTGCCGAGCTCACGCAGGTCACCGGCCTGGCTCAGAGTCGTGTGTCCTCTCACGTCAGCAAGCTGCGCGAGGCCAAGCTACTGACCGACGCACGCATGGGCAGCAGTACGCTTTATTCCTTTTCGCCAGAAGTTGGCGACAGCCTGCCGGGTGCGTTGTGGGCCGCCCTCAAAACCCGGCTGGATGATGATCAGATCGGGGCGGATCTGGAGCGGGCTCGCGAAGTCATCCGGAGCCGCCATGCCACGCTCTCCTGGGCGGATTCAGTCGCCGGTCGCATGGAACTGCACTACTCCCCGGGTCGGACCTGGGAAGCCACCGCGCGCGCCCTGATCGAGCTGCTGGAACTCGGTGATGTGCTGGACATCGCATCAGGCGACGGTGTGCTGGCCGAACTGTTGGCCAACCATGCGAAGACGGTGACCTGTGTCGATTTGAGCCGGAACGTTGTTGAAGCCGGGCGAAGACGGCTGGCACATCACGCTAATGTTCGCTTCGAGCAGGCCGATATGCACGCATTGCCGTTCGAGGATGCAGCCTTCTCGGTCGTGTTCTGCATGCATGCGCTGACGTACTCCGCTGCGCCCCAACAGGTGCTGGCCGAGGCGGCACGGGTTCTCGAACCGGGTGGGACGCTGGTGGTTGCGACGCTGGCGGAGCATGAGCATGCGGCGACAACGCGGGCATATGACCATGTAAATCAGGGCTTTAGCGAATTTGTTTTACGTACTTTGCTTGAGACGCATCAGCTGCGTGTTGTATCGTGCCGAAGCGGATCAAGGGAACAGCGGCCACCGTATTTTCAGGTGGTGATTGCGGTGGCCCGGCGCAAGTAATCGCGCCGGCGGAGACGGGCAACACAGCCCAAAGGATTAAGCATTTCATGCGCTATGTCGCGAGTCTGGGTGTCCTGCTGCTGACATTCTGGCTACTGCTTTCAGGTCACTACACCGTGCTGCTCACCAGCCTCGGCGTGCTCTCGGTCGGGCTGGTGACATGGATCGCCCATCGCATGGCGGTGGCCGATCACGAGATGGTTCCATTGCACCTCACCTCGCGGCTGCCGAGTTACTGGGCCTGGCTCAGCATCGAAGTCATCCGCTCTTCGCTCAAGGTGTCCAGGCTGATTATTCAGGGCCGCAAGTCCCTCAACCCCGCCATGGGCTCGCTGCCTCACCAGCAGACCTCTGGCATGGGTGAAACGCTGCTGGCCAATTCGATCACCCTGACGCCGGGAACCCTCGCCGTTCGGGTCAACGACGATCGCGTCGAGATACACGCGCTAAATGCCGATAGCTTGGAAGCACTCGGCAGTGGTCGCTTCGCCGAGCGCATCCGCAAACTGGATACGGGTCGATGATGTTCGCGGCTGCGATGTTCGCCGTGGCGGTGACCATGGCATTGGCACTGACCCGCGCCCTGCTGGGTCCCACGGTTTACGATCGGATACTCGCACTCAACGTCTTTGGCACCAAGACCGTGCTGTTTATTGCAGTCGCGGGCTTTCTGTTCGGCCGTCCTGAGTTTCTCGATATTGCGCTGGTTTATGCGCTGATCAACTTCATTGCCACCGTCGCCGTGCTCAAGCTCATGCACTACGGTGAGCTCGGCTGGGTGGAGCCGACAACCGAGCAGGACGACTTATGACCTGGTTGGTCGATACCCTGTCCTGGGGGCTGCTGCTCATCGGTGGCCTATTCTGCGTGCTCAGCGGCGTCGGCCTGTTCCGCATGCCCGATCTGTTTACCCGATCGCATGCTGCTGGCATGACCGACACCGTCGGGGCTTCATTCATATTGCTGGGCCTGCTGCTCCAATCCCCCGACTGGACGGTGGCCGTGCGTCTCGTACTCATCATCGGTTTTCTGGTGCTGACCAGCCCCACGGCCAGCCACGCGCTGGCCCAGGCGGCCCTGGCTGACGGCCTGCGCCCTCAGCTTGGCCGTCCCGGGAGGTCACAGTGATCGACAGTCTGGCGTTTGACGCCCTGAACCTCTTTTTACTGGCCTGCCTGGTGGTCACTGCCCTGGCCATTGCCCGGCTGCGTGGCTTGTTTGCAGTGGCCATGCTTAGCGGGATCTACAGCCTGCTATGCGCTAGCGTGTTTGTGCTGCTCGATGCCGTCGATGTGGCATTTACCGAAGCCGCTGTCGGTGCCGGAATGACGACGGTGCTGTTCCTGGCCACCTTCGGCTTGACCCGGGCAAAGGAACAGCAGGCACCCCACCAGAAGCGGCTACCGGCCCTGCTCACGGCGGTGGCCTGCGGTGGAATTCTGTTGTACGCATTCTCTGACATGCCGGTGTTCGGCGATGCCGACACGCCGGTTCAGACGCACCCCATCGCGGAGCGCTACATCGAGACCACCCATGATGAGGTCGGGATACCCAACATGGTGACGACGCTGCTGGCCAGCTATCGCGGATTCGACACGCTGGGCGAAGTGGTCGTCGTGTTCACCGCCGGCATCGCCGTGTTGATGTTGCTGGGGCGTAGCAGCCGCGAGCGCAAGGAGCCCACCCGCTAATGGCGCTGCATCATGAACATGTGGTCCTGCGGGTCATCTCCAAGATCTTGATCCCGTTGATCCTGCTATTCGCTTTGTATGTTCAGTTTCACGGTGACTACGGGCCAGGAGGCGGGTTTCAGGCCGGTGTAATCTTTGCCGCCGGCATCGTGCTCTATGCCCTGGTCTTCGGACTGGACGCCGCTAGAGCCGTGGTTCCGATGGCCGTGCTGCGCCGGGTCGCACCGCTGGGCGTCCTGCTCTACGCAGGGGTCGGGGTCTTCAGTCTGTTGCAGGGCTACGCCTACCTGGATTACACCGCCATCGACCCAGCCGACCCCAGCGATGGCCAGCATCTGGGCATTCTGCTGGTCGAACTGGGCGTGGGTCTGACCGTGGCTGCCGTGATGTTGATGCTGTTCTTCAGCTTTGCTGGGCGGGGCCGCGGATGATTCTCGCCCACTACAATTACTGGGTGGTCGTGCTGCTGATGATGATCGGTCTTTATACGGTCATGGCGCACGGCAATCTGGTGAAGAAACTCCTGGGTCTGATGGTCTTTCAGACCTCGGTGTTTCTGATGTTTATCAGCCTTGGGAAAGTCGACGGGGGGACGGCCCCGATTCTCACGACCGATGGGGCGGCCTACTCCAATCCATTGCCGCATGTGCTCATCCTGACCGCCATTGTCGTCGGTGTGGCGACCACGGCTGTCGGCCTGGCGCTGGTCGTGCGTATCCACGAAGCCTTTAAGACGATCGAGGAGCATGAGGCGATTCGCCAGGAACAGGAGTCGCGCCACTCGTGAATAGCCAGTTGCCCGTCCTGGTGGTTGTGATCCCCTTGTTGATTGCGCCACTCATCGTGTTGCTTCGTCACCCGCTGGCTGCGTGGGGTCTGTTCACGGCTGCGGCGGCGAGTAGCTTTGCGCTTTCGGTCGCTTGCCTGATCTTGGTCGACCAGCACGGCCTGCTGCAGGCGTTTCTGGGTGGCTGGGAACCTCCGTTCGGAATCGAGTACCGGGTCGATCACGCCAATGCGCTGATTCTCTGTCTGGTCAGCGGCATTGCGCTGCTCGTCAGCCCCTTGGCGCTGCGCTCTGCGGCAGATGAAATCTCCGAGCCGCGCCTCTACCTCTTCTACAGCTGCCTGACGCTTTGCCTGACTGGCCTGCTGGGTATGGCCGCGACCGGAGATGCGTTCAATGTCTTCGTCTTTCTCGAGATTTCGTCGCTGTCCGGTTACGCCCTCATCGCGATGGGACGCTCCCGCCTGGCTCTACTGGCCAGTTTTCGCTACCTGATTCTTGGGACAATCGGCGGAACATTCTTTCTGACGGGCGTCGGCCTGCTCTATGCCGTAACAGGCACCCTGAACATGGCTGACCTGGCCGACCGGATGGTCCCGGCCTATGGGAGCCGTGTGCTGGTTGCGGCGGCAGCATTCATTGTCATCGGCCTGGCGATCAAGATCGCCCTGTTCCCCTTGCATGCCTGGCTGCCGGGCGCCTATGCCGAGGCGCCTTCGTTAGTCACCGCGTTCATGGCGGCCACCTCCACCAAGGTGGCTGCGTACATTCTTCTGCGGTTTGCGGCCACGGTGATCGGGCCAGTGGTCGTGTTTTCGGCCTTACCCATTGGCGAATTGCTTGGCTGGCTGGCCTGTATCGCCATGGTCGCAGGGTCCATCGCCGCGATTTATCAGACGGACTTCAAGCGACTGCTCGCTTGGTCCAGCCTCGCGCAGATTGGCTACATTGTCCTGGGAATCAGCCTGGGGACGGCCGCCGGCGCGTCCGCCGCACTCACGCATATGGTGAACCACGGTGTGATCAAGTGTGGCCTGTTTATCGTCGCCGCGGTTCTGATCTGGCGTCATGGCCATGCCGGAATCAGCAGTTTTGCCGGCATGCCATCGCGGGCGCCCCTATTGTTTGCCGCCTTTGTCATCGGTGCTCTGGGCCTGATTGGCGTGCCGGGGACCGCGGGCTTTATCAGCAAATGGGTTCTGCTCGAAGCCCTGATCGAAACCGCGCACTGGCCGGCGGTCGTGGCGGTGCTGGTGAGTTCTCTGCTCGCCGTCATCTACTGCTGGCGTATCGTGGAAATCGCGTGGTTCGGAACGGCCCCCACCTCGACGCAGAAGGCGACTGCGACCGCGACCGCGACCGCCGGAGACGCCCATCACAGCACCCGCCCCCTACCGGCGGGTGCCTGGATCAGCTTGGGGGCGGCCTCGATCCTGGTGATCTACCTGGGCCTGCACAGTGACTGGCTGGTCGAGCTGACCACCGCGGCGGGCAGCAGTCTGCTGGGGGCTCAGTGATGAATCCGATCTTCGCTGCACTGGCCATTCCGCTGATCACGACATTGGCTGTCGCTGCATCCGGTCATCGCGCCCGACTCCGCGATACCTGCACCCTGCTGGGCGGTGTGCTGCTCGCCATGGTGATCTTCAGCGCCTGGCCCTCGGTGTTGGCCGGGGAGCGACCGCAGTGGCTTGCGTGGTCGGTGCTGCCGGGAATCGACATCCTGTTTCGGTTGGAGCCGCTGGGTCTGCTATACGCCTCGGTGGCTGCCGGTCTATGGCCCATCACTTCCGTGTACGCAGCGGGGTATCTCAACGGCGCACATGAGCAGCATCACACGCGCTTCTTCACCTGCTTCGCGCTGGCCATTTTTGCCGCAATGGGCATCGCATTGGCCGGGAATCTCATTACGCTGTTTCTTTTCTACGAAGTACTCACGCTCAGCACTTGGCCGCTGGTCACACACAAGGGCACGGCTGAGGCTCGACGCGGCGGGCGAATTTACCTCGGGGTGCTGCTGACGACATCGATCGGCTTGCTGCTACCCGCAATCGTCTGGACCGGCTCGCTTGCTGGCACCACGGACTTCCAGCCGGACGGCATTCTGACGGGCAAAGCCTCGCCACCGGTGCTGGGCCTGCTCTATGCCCTGTTCCTATTCGGAATCGGCAAGGCCGCGCTCATGCCGTTTCATCGCTGGCTACCCTCGGCCATGGTGGCGCCGACGCCGGTTTCGGCTCTGCTACATGCCGTCGCGGTCGTCAAGGCCGGCGTGTTCGCGGTGCTCAAGGTCTCGGTCATGATCTTCGGGCTGGACAACCTGCTGGAAACGCAGGCCAGCGAGGTCATGACCTGGGTCGCCGGGTTCACCATCCTCATGGCCTCGATCATTGCCTTGCAGCAGGACAACCTCAAAGCCCGGCTCGCCTACTCAACCATTAGCCAGCTTGCGTACATCGTGCTGGGCGCCAGCATCGCCACGAGCTTGGCCGCGCAAGGGGCCGGCCTGCATATCGTGATGCATGCCCTGGCTAAGATCACATTGTTCTTCTGCGCAGGGGCGATTTACGTCGCTCATCACAAGACCCTGGTCTCTCAGCTCGACGGCCTGGGTCGACGCATGCCTTGGACCTTTGCGGCATTCGGTCTGGCCAGCCTGTCCATTATCGGCATCCCGCCGCTGGGCGGCACGTGGAGCAAATGGTGGCTGACGCTGGGCGCGCTGGACGCCGATCAATACTGGATCGTCGCCACGCTGGCGATAAGTTCGCTGCTGAACATCGCCTATCTGCTGCCCATCGTGGCGCGTGGCTTCATGCGCCCCCTGCCAACAGGTGACGGCGCCCCAGAGACAACTGCCGGAGAGGCGCCGGTATCGATGGTCGCTCCGCTGAGCCTCACGGCCCTGGGCTGCCTGGCCGCATTTGTCATGGCGGAGCCCGTCATTCGCCTGTTACAGGAAGCGATTCAATGACGAGCAAAGCAGACCAGCAGATCACGGATGAACGCCCCGGATTCTTCGACCACCCGGGTCGCATCAAGGCCATTGTTTACGGCGTTTATGTCAGCTGCGCCGTGCTGTTCTTTGCTGATGTGTTCTATCACAAGCACGCTTACACGGCCTTTGAAGGCTGGTTCGGTTTTCACGCTTGGTACGGATTCATCGGCTGCGTGGGCTTGGTGCTGGCCGCTAAGGGCCTGCGCGTGCTGTTAATGCGCCGCGAGGACTACTACGAGCCACCGGAGTCCGACGATGCTGCCTGATCTCAACCCCGGACTGGTGCTGCTGGTCGGCGGCCTGCTCGTTCCGCTCATGCGGGGCAGGCTACGTCATGCTTGGCTGCTGGCCCTGCCGGCCATCGCCCTGGCGGTACTGATCGACCTGCCGCACGGAACCTACGGCCAGATCTCGTTGATGGGCCTCACGCTGGAGACGCTGCGGGTCGACGCTTTGAGCTTCGTCTTTGCGCTGATCTTCCTGATCGCGGCCCTGCTCATGGCCATTTATGCCTTGCATGAGCAGGACACGCTGCAGCATGTCGCCGGCATGGTCTATGCCGGTGCCGCCGTCGCAGCCTGCCTCGCGGGGGACCTGCTCACGCTCTTTATCTACTGGGAACTCACCGCAGTCGCGTCGGTGTTTCTGATCTGGGCCCGACGCACCGAGCGCTCCTACCGGGTGGGCATGCGCTACCTGCTGATTCAGGTGGCCTCCGGGTTACTGCTGCTGGCCGGCGCTGGCATGCAGGCACATGCCACGGGCTCACTGCGCTTCGAACATATTGGACTGGAGGCACCGGGCGGCTGGCTCATTTTTCTGGCATTCGGCATCAAATGCGCCTTTCCGCTGCTGCACAACTGGCTCCAGGATGCCTATCCTGAAGCGACTGTTACGGGCACGGTGGTGCTGTCCGCGTTCACCACCAAATTGGCGGTTTACGCCCTGGCCCGCGGCTACGCCGGCACCGAATACCTGATCTGGATCGGCGCCATCATGACAGCCTTTCCAATCTTCTACGCCGTCATCGAGAACGATCTGCGGCGGGTGCTGGCCTACAGCCTGAACAATCAGCTCGGGTTCATGGTGGTTGGCATCGGGATCGGCACGGAGCTGGCGCTAAACGGCACGGCGGCCCATGCGTTCTGCCACATTCTCTACAAGGCTTTGTTATTCATGAGCATGGGCGCTGTGCTGCTGCGTGTGGGCACCGTTAACGGGTCCGAGCTGGGCGGCTTGTATAAGTCGATGCCGTGGACCACGGTGTTTTGCATCATCGGCGCCGCATCGATTTCGGCGTTTCCGCTGTTCTCTGGCTTCGTGTCGAAATCCATGATCATCAGTGCAGCGGCCAAACAGGCAGACCTCTGGTGGGTCGTCGTGATGCTGCTGTTCGCCTCAGCCGGCGTGTTTCACCATTCCGGCATCAAGATCCCGTACTTCGCCTTTTTCGCGCACGATAGCGGCAAACGCTGCCGCGAAGCACCGACCAATATGCTCGTTGCGATGGGCGCAGCCGCCGCGCTGTGTATCGGCATCGGGGTGTACCCAGCGCCGCTTTACGCGTTGCTGCCGTTCGCCGTGGACTACGCACCCTATACGCTGACCCACGTGATCACGCAGCTGCAGTTGCTGATGTTCTCGGCGCTGGCCTTCACCGTCATGATGCGCACCGGGATTTACCCGCCGGAACTGCGCTCGATCAACCTGGATACCGACTGGTTCTACCGGCGGGCGGCACCGGCCCTCGCAGGTTCCGTCGTGGCGTTTTTCGCAACGCTTTCAGGCCTCGCGAGGCGCGGCCTTGCACTGGGCTGGCGCCAGGTCGATGCCCGGGTGCTGGCATCGGCGCGTCCCGGCGGATGGCTGGTGGCCGCGTGGCGATCCGGCACCATGCTCTGGTGGGCCACCACGGCCATCGGTGTCGTCGTTCTACTCGGCCTGCTGCGTTAGTCCCTGCCCTGTAATCACCCGCGGGGCGGTTAGTCCGGCCACACACGCTCCGGCGCGCCCTTGTCGACCATGGCCTGCACCCGGCTGGCGTGCTCGGCACGCTCGGCGTCCGAGGCGCGAATCACCCTGGGCCGGCCCGTCAGCGGCTGGAACAACCGAACGACTTCCCTGGGCTGGCCATCGTCTTCTTCAGCCGCCAGCTCGATGGTCTGCTGACCACCGGTCATGGCCAGGTACACCTCGGCCAGCAGCTGCGCATCCAGTAGCGCGCCGTGCAAATCACGACCCGAGTTATCCACGTCGTAGCGCTTACACAGCGCGTCCAGCGAATTGCGCTGCCCCGGGTGCATCTCCCGCGCCATCGTCAGGGTATCGGTGATGGTGCACCACTCGGCCAGCGGTGGCGGGGGCGTTTCGAGCTTGGCGAACTCGTGATCAAGAAAGCCGACATCGAACGCGGCATTGTGGATGATCAGCTCGGCACCTCGAAGATACTCGACGAACTCCTCGGCCACATCGGCAAAGCGGGGTTTTTCCGCCAGCATTTCGTTGGTGATGCCGTGCACCGCGATCGCCCCTTCGTCAATCAGTCGATCGGGTTGCAAGTAATGCCAGAAATTATTGCCGGTGGCACGCCGGCTGCGCAGCTCGACACAGCCGATTTCGATGATTCGATGGTCGTCACGGGTTTCGAGACCCGTGGTTTCGGTATCCAGCACGATTTGTCTCATCGGCTCACCTCTGCGGCCAGGGCATCCATGGCCTCGTTGGCCAGGCGGTCCGCGGCTTCGTTCCCAGGATGCCCGGCGTGTCCCTTGACCCAATGCCAGTCGACGTCATGACGCGCCGCAGCGGCATCCAGCCGCTGCCACAGGTCGGCATTCTTGACCGGCTTGCCGGCAGCGGTCTTCCAACCACGCCGCTTCCAGTTGGCCAGCCATTCATTCATCCCCTTCTGCACATAGGTTGAATCCGTGTACAAATCGACACTGCACTGTCGGGACAGCGATTCCAGCGCCTGGATGGCCGCCATGAGTTCCATCTGGTTATTGGTGGTGGCCGCTTGGTGACCGGACAACTCGCGCCGGTGTTCGCCATATTCCAGCACCACGCCCCAGCCACCCGGGCCGGGGTTCCCGCGGCACCCACCATCGGTGAATGCCCGAACGCGTTGAGTCATGAGTTGGTCTCGTACAGTGTTTATGCGTCGTCGGTCCGGCGCCGCGCGGCAGCCGCTTCAAAACTCACCCGCACCCCGTCCAGTGCAGGCGCAACGCCACGGCGCGTCTGCCGCCATTGTTGCTGCACCGGTGTCATCGGAATCCTGCGCTTGCGGGCAACGATCAGGTAACTATCAGCCGCAAGATTCAACCAGTAACGCAGGCGCCGGCCCTCTCCTCGTGCAGTGGGCCGCAGCCACGGCAAGCCGGCCCCGAAAAGATGAATATCCAGCACATCGAAATCCAGCAGGTGCAACCAATCGCAAACGCGATGGCGGCTAAGAAACCGACCATCCAACGGGAGCGCAGGGGTTGCACCCACCCGGTGGCGAAGTCCCCACCAGGAGAACGGGTTAAATCCCAGAATCAGCAGATGCCCACGCGAGCTCAACACCCGATCGGCCTCGCGCAGCAATCGATGCGGCGAGGTCGCGTACTCAAGGCTGTGTGGCAGCAAGATCACATCCGCTACGCCCTTGGGCAACGGCAACGCGCCGGACCGGGTCACCGCACCCTCGCCGGGCACGCCGGCGGTGCCCAGCACCGCCTTGAACGGCATCGGTGCCGACTCGATCAGGGTTTCGCCCTGTCCCCAGCTGCCGATCTGGATGATGGAACGACCAAACAACCCCGGCAGGACTGTCTGTAGCCGGGCCTGCTCCAGCAGATCCTGGCTGCGTCCGCGTGTGGTCGCGCGCCACCGTCGCAGATCGTCCAGTCGAACTTCTTGCCGTTGCATCGGGTCCATGCGTCTTAGGATAACCAACCGGCCCTCGCTTGTGCGTGACCACCCGGTACACGACAATCAACGCGCCATCGGGGAATTCATAACACTGTGAAAGTACGACATCTTCTTGCCGCGGCCGTGCTGTGCTGTGCCGCACCTGCATTTGCGACCGATTTTTGGACCAGCCTGGCCGAGGATTACGCCATCGGGCAGCAAGACCATGAGGATGTGCGCTACTGGTCGGATGATTTCGCATCGCGACCACATGAAATTCGCACCCTTGTCGGGAGAGCCGAACCGTATCTCGCCGTGATTGCCGCGCAGCTACGCGCCGCTGAACTTCCGGCAGAACTGATCTGTATCCCATTTCTCGAAAGCGGGTTTGACCCCAATGCCTTTAGCTCCGGCACGGCGGCCGGGCTTTGGCAGTTCATGCCACAAACCGCCGATCGCTTCGGTTTGCAGCGAACCTGGTGGTACGACGGCCGTCGCGACATCATCGCGTCTACCGAGGCCGCAGTTCGCTATCTGACCTACCTGCATGACCTCTTCGACGACTGGCTGTTGTCTCTGGCGGCCTACAACGCGGGGGAAGGCCGGGTACGTCGGGCCATCGCACGCAATCGCAAACTCGGACGACCCACAGATTTTTGGTCACTGGACCTGCCCAGCCAGACCCGCGCCTACGTGCCCAGGGTGCTGGGGCTCGCTGAGGTCTTCGCGCACCCCGAGCAGTTCGACCTCCGCCTTCCGCCGGTCAGCCGACAGCCGCAGACGATTGCCGTGTCGCTGCCCGGCCAGCTTGGCCTGCCGCAGGCGGCGAAACTGGCGGGGATGTCGCTGGAGGCCATTCGACGGCTCAACCCGGCGTTCAACTCATTCGCCACCGACCCGGCCGGGCCACATCGCCTGCTCTTGCCCGCCGATAAAGCCGGTGACTTCGCGCTCGCACTCCAGTCCCTACCCGCTTCGCAGCGGGTCACCTGGACCCGACACCGGGTTCAGGCCGGCGACACCTTGAGTGAACTCGCCGAAGACTTCGACACCACGGTTGGCGTCATCCGCTCGATCAACGCGCTAGAGGGCCACCGCATTCGGATCGGCCAGGTCTTGATGATTCCTGGCGGGGCCAAACAGGCCGTGGCCGGGTTGCCAGCCGGTCAGCGCAGCAGTGGCGCCCGGTTCTACAAGGTCCGCGCGGGCGACTCGCTCTGGTCCATCGCTCGCAAGCACGACATCCACGTGGCCGACCTGACACGATGGAACCGACTGTCCAGTCGCACGGTGATCCGTCCGGGGCAGACGCTGGTGGTGACCTCACCATCACGCACCGAACGAACGGTTTATTACACCGTTCGTTCCGGGGACTCGCTAGGCAGCATCGCCAAGCGCTACCGTGTACGAACTAGCGACATCGTCGCCATCAACAAACTCAGCTCGCCGGACCGCCTCAAACCGGGACAGCGCCTGAAGATTCGCGTCGATGTCGCCGATCATTCGGGCGTTTAAGCCCAGCTGACCACGCATCATTCAATCGACCGCGAATTCAAGGACACTTGTTGCTAGAATGCCGACGACGCCCCGCCCGCTGCGTTTCCGACAGTCTGGGCCCCGCCTCCAACGACGGCTGGAGAATCTCTTGAACCGTACCAAGACGCTGCTCTGCCTGGCGCTGGTCAGCTTGTCTGCCCTCCCGTTGGGCACTGTCCAAGCTATCGACCAGGAGACAGCTGACCAGCAATTGCAGCAGTTGCGCGGCCTCGATGATCAGGTTCGTGCCATCAAGCGCGACGCCCTTGATCTCGCCGTCGACCTTGAAGTGCTCGAACGCGATGTACTGTATCCCGATGGCAACATGGTCAGCGCCTACCTGTCGGTTGATCTCAAAGCCTTTGTGGTCGAAACCGCGCGGCTGCTGGTCAATGGCGAGCAAACCACCGTCGTCGAGTACCCGTTCAATGATGCGGTGTCGTTGACCCGCGACGCCGCGCACGAAATGGCCCGCCTGGATCTTGGGCGTGGCACGCACACGATTACGCTCGAAGTCTCGGGCCGCTACGCCGAAGACGCAGAGAATGCACCGCCTGTCAGGCGTTCGGATTCCTATCAGGTCTACCTAAACGGTCAGCCCAAAGCCGTTGAATTCGTGCTGGAGTGGACGGGTCGGCGGCGTGAGCCACGGCTATCACCCCGCGAGTGGGCCTCCACGGGCGTGCTGGCCAGCGACTCAGGCGAAGACCAGACCCTGCCACTCCCGCTACAGGCGCGGGCCACGCGCTATCTGCGGGAAACTGACCGGCTGTTCACGGCCCTGGCCAAATTGCGCGTTTGGTCGCGGCAGCATGCGGTCGG
The DNA here is from genome assembly GCF_003151135.1 of Abyssibacter profundi. Taxonomy (NCBI): domain Bacteria; kingdom Pseudomonadati; phylum Pseudomonadota; class Gammaproteobacteria; order Chromatiales; family Oceanococcaceae; genus Abyssibacter; species Abyssibacter profundi. The sequence goes on along the minus strand of NZ_QEQK01000004.1, from coordinate 129,982 downwards.
CGCCCTGGAGGATCCCGATCTGTTGTTGGCCGAGGGTCGAACCCTGGTCGATTTCGGGCTGCCCGCCGAGGCCGAGCAACGGCTACAGCGCGTCCGTGGCGGTGAGGGCACCGCCCAGCAGCGCAACGAAGCGGTGCTGCGCTTGGCCGAGCTGGCCTACACGCGCGGCCACTACAACGCCCTGCTGACGGCGCTGGCTCGTGACCTGGTGTCGCCCGTGGATGAAGACACGGAGCGCAAGGCACATGACCTTAAGGCACGCGCGTTCATGCGACTGGGTGACTTCGAGTCGGCGCTGGCCGAGTTTCAGGACGCCCAATCCTTCGGCGATCTGCCGCCCTACATGGCGTACAACCACGCCATCACCCTGATGCGAACCGGCGCCATCAACGAGGGCATCATCGCCCTACGACGTGTCGGGCGCATCGACATCCCCACATTTGAACTGGCAGCGTTGCGGGACAAGGCCAACCTTACGCTGGGCTATCAACTCCTGAAGCAAGAGCAGTATGAGGATGCGCGCGATGCGTTCCGCCGCATCCGACTGGAAGGCGAATACGCGAACAAGGGCCTGCTGGGGTACGGCTGGTCGTTGTACTTCGGAACCGCCGAGCTGGGGCAAGACGATGTTCCGACAGCCTATTCCTCGCTGTCCCTGTTGATGCGACCCGGTCGAGGCAACGCCAGTTTGTTCGAGAAACTGGGCATTGGCCTCACCGACGAACAGCGCAGTAACCGGGAGACCGCCAAGCGTCTGGAGCGGGCGCTGGTGCCCTGGTCGGAACTGCTGGCCCGAGACCCGATGGATCCGGCCGTCCAGGAAGCCTTTGTTGCCGTTCCCCAGGCGCTGGGATCACTGGGCGCGCATCGGCAGTCGCTGCAGTACTACCTACGCGCCGCCGAGTTGTTGGAAGAAACGCGCCTGCGTCTCGATAAGGCCGAAGACGCCATCTACAGCGGTCGGATGGTGGAAACCCTGATCGCAAGAGACCTGGACTCCGAGGCGGGTTGGACCTGGGAGGTCCGCGACCTGCCCAATGCGCCGGAGACGTATTACCTCTACCCGCTCATCGCCAGCACCCAGTTCCAGGAAGCCCTGAAGAACTACCGCGACCTGCGGTTCCTGGCCCGACGTACCGAAGGTTGGCTGCGGGCGATCTCTGCGTACGGCAGCCGTCTCGCCGAAGGTGCTCGCCCGGCAGATCCGGACCAGACCGTCGCCCGTGCCCGGGCACACACCCGCCTGTTTGGCGACGGCGTGCGGCCGGAACTGCGCCTGGAAGAAGGCATCGGTCGTCCATCGACGCCCAGCGAAACCCCACTGGCCGATGCCCAGCCGCCTGAGCTGGATCTGGCGCTGGCCGAGCCGCCCCCCGCCTTGGCGCAAACACGGCATCTGCGGTCTCCAGCACAGCAAATGCAGTCTGCCCGTCCCAGAATCTTTGAACTCAGCGACCGGATCGAAACCGCCTTAATCGCTCAGCGCGATCTGCTGGAAACCATGGCGCTGAACGAACTCAAGGGTCAGCGACGTCAGGCCGAGGAGTTTCTGATTGAGGCGCGTTTTGCGATGGCACGCATCTTTGACCAGCAGGAGAATTAACCCCATGCGCGCGAGTCAAAGCCGTTTGCTGATACTGGCCTGCTCCAGCACCGTTCTGCTGAGCGCCTGCGCCTCCAAGATCGACCCAGGCCCGTCCATTAGCACCATCAGCCAGGACCGGCCCGACGAATCGAAGCTGAGCATTCGTCAATCCGAGCAGATCGAGGCCAATCAGGAACTGGCCATCGAAAACTATCGGAAGATTCTGGAACTGGCACCGGAAGGCGCCCGCCGCACGGAAGTCATGCGACGCCTGGCAGATCTCCAGATTCAGGTGGGCGAAGTCAATCCTCAGTTCGAACGCCAGCAAGAGCTTTATGGCGACGAGGAACGCATCGACTCGGTCAATCTTTACCGCGAGATCCTGGCCACCAATCCGGATGACCCCAACAACGACCGCGTGCTTTACCAGCTCGCTCGTGCCTACCAGAACCGTGGGCAGGAAGCTCGGGCCGTGGAAGTCTTATCTCGTCTGGCTCGGGAGTTTCCGGACTCGCGCTATGCCAGCGATGGAAAATTCCGCGAGGCCGAACTGTTGTTCCGCTTGCGGCGCTACCGCCAGGCGGAGGCCGCTTACCGAGAAGTCGTTGAATTCGGTCCTGATGGCCAGTTCTTCGAGCAAAGCCAGTACAAACTTGGCTGGTCGATCTTCAAGCAATCGCGTTACGCCGAAGCGGTTGAGGCATTCATGCCCATCCTCGAGCGAGAACTCGCCCCAGGACAGGCGCCCATTGTCGAAAGCCAGGCCGTGGCCGGCGTTCGCGAAAAACGCCGTGAACTGGTTCAGGACGTCCTGCGCGTCGTCAGCCTGAGCTTTGCCTATAGTGACGGTGGCGCCTCGCTCAAACAGTTCCTCAACGAACAAGGGGGCACCCGCTACGAGGAACTGCTGTTCGCCGACCTGGGCGAGCTCTACCTGGAGCAGGAGCGCTACACGGATGCAGCCGCTGCGTTCAAGGCTTATGTGGACTATGAGCCCTTCACACTGGATGCACCGACCTTTCAGTTGAAATCCATCGATGCCCTCCAAGTCGGCGGGTTCATCGATCTCGCCATGGGCGCCAAGGAAGACTACGTCCAGATTTACGATCCAGAGGCGGAATACTGGACCCAGCGCGGCCTGGCCGAAGCCCCGTTCGTGGTCGAGGCGCTCAAGGAAAACCTCAACGACGTGGCTCGCTACTACCATGCGCGCGCCCAGCGCGATGGCGCCAGCGACCAGGCACGGCAGATCGCCTTTGAGCAGGCCGGTCGCTACTACCGCCGCTTCATCGAGATCTTCCCCGATGACCCGGCCGCACCGGAAATGCACACCCTGCTGGCCGATACCCTCTACGATCGCGGGCGTTATCAGGCCGCCGCTGACGAGTACACCAACGCTGCCTACAACTACCCGCCCCACCCTCGCGCGGCCGACGCTGGCTATGGCGCCGTCGACAGCTATCACAAGTGGGCCGAGGCCCAGCCGACCGAAGCACGTGCAGAGGCCATACTCGTCGCGGTGGACGCTGCCCGGCGCTTCGCAGACAACTTCTCCGAGCACCCAGAAGCCCCACGCGTGCTGACGCGCGCAGCCGAGGACCTCTACGACCTGGGCGAACTGGAGCCGGCTGCAGAGGTGGCCCAGCGAGTGGTCGATACCCAACCGCGTCCGGATGCCCGACTGCGCCGCAGCAGCTGGCAGGTACTCGGCTTGTCGCGATTCGATCAGCAGCGCTATCAGGATGCCGAAGCGGCCTTCAAGCAGGTCCTGCAGCTGACACCACCAGACGACACCGAGCGCCGGCAAACCACACGTGACCAGATCGCCTCTGCCATCTATCGCCAGGCCGAGGTCGCACGTGATCAGGGCCGGCCTGACGATGCGGTCGCACAGTTCCTGCGCATCGGCCAGGAAATGCCCGATTCGAGCATTCGCGCAACCGCCCAGTTCGATGCCGCTGCGGTGCTCATCGCGTCGGAACAATGGGACCGCGCTATCGAGGTGCTACAGGACTTCCGGTCGACCTTCCCGGCCGATCAACGCCAGCCTGACGTGACGCGCAAACTGGCCGCCGTCTATCTGTCATCCGACCAGCCGACACGGGCCGCAGCCGAGTTTGCCCGCATCGCCGGCGACAGCGCAGAACCGGAAGCGGCCAGGCAGCAGGCGGCATTACGCTCAGCCGAGTTGTACGACGAGAACGGTGCGCTCGCCGCAGCAGGCCAGGCATATTCGAGTTACCTGGCGGGCTTTGCCATCCCCTTCGAAGAGGCCATCGAGATACGGCAGCGTCTTATCGAGATCTATGACGAGATTGATCGCCCCAGCGAGGTCAACTTCTGGCGCAGAGAGCTGGTCCGGGCCAACGCGGCCGCCGGCAGCCAGCAAACAGACCGCAGTCGTTATCTCGCGGCGCAATCGTCTCTCGTGCTTGCGGAATCTGCGCTGCAGGAGTTCGAGTCGATCAAGCTGACGCTGCCGCTGCAGGCCAGCCTACAACGCAAGCGTGCCGCCATGGACAAGGCGCTGACGGCCTATCAGGACGCGGCGCAGTCCGGTGTGGCGGAGATCGCCACCGAGGCCACGCACCGGGTCGGGTCGATCTACCTGACGCTGAGCCGTGACCTGATGGCGTCACAGCGCCCGGCCGGGCTCTCGGCCCTGGAACTGGAGCAGTACGAGCTGCTGCTAGAGGAACAGGCTTTCCCGATCGAAGAACAGGCTATCGACGTCTTCGAGACCAATGTCGCTCGCATGGACCAGGGCGTCTACAACGTCTGGATTCAGCGGAGTATCGAAGCGCTGGCCGAAATTGTGCCGGCCCGCTACGCCAAGCAGGAAAACTATGAGCTTCCGATCAATGCGATTCGCTAATCTCGCCGCTACCTGTGTCGCGCTGGGCGTGCTTGCGGGTTGTGCCGGTGGTCCTGCGCCCCGCCCTGAGCCGGCGGAAGCGGCCATCCAGCTGCCCGCCGTGCCGCAGGTGGAAATACCGGATGCCGCGTTTAATGATTTTGCTGCGGCGATCAATGCCCTCAAACGGGGAAATGAGGCCGCCGCTGAATCAGCATTGCGCAATATGATTCGCAACTATCCGCAGATTGCCGGCCCGTATACCAACCTTGCCGGTTTGCTGGCCCGCAAGGGGGAGAACGACGAAGCGCTGACGCTCGTGCGCCAGGCAGTGGAACGAAACCCCCGTAGTGCCCCCGCCTACAACCTGCAGGGCCTGCTGGAGCGACGCGCCGGTCATTTCGATGCGGCGCGCGACGCGTATCGCAAGGCGCTGGTGGCGGATCCGGCATTCACGGATGCGCAACGTAATCTCGGCATTCTCTACGACTTGTACCTGCGCCAACCCCAGCAGGCCATCGGCGCATACAAGGCCTATCAGGCCATGCTCGACGAGCCCGATGAGCAGGTTGCGCTATGGATTGCCGACCTGGAGCGGAGGACCCGATGATCAGGTTGTTTCAAAACCTCGTGCGTGCCGGTCTGGCTCATGTAGTCTTAGGGCTGCTCGCATTGAGCGTGGCGTCAGCGCAGCCGGCCGAAGAGCCTATCGAGCTGGAAGGCGCCACGATTCGCGGCGAGCAGGAGTTGCCGATCGGCCTCTACATCACGCCGTGGCGCAATTCTCCTCCGGAGGAAGGTATCGACAAGCCAGCCAAGTTGCTGGAAGAGGCGTTAGTGCCTGTCGATCCACCGGCTTTTCGCCGCCAAATGCAGTACTGGCAGGCCCTGGAAACCGCCAGGCGCCCGCCCGAATTTTCGTCTGGACCATCAACGCAGTAATCGAGAGGCAATCGTATGGAGGTGTTCGGCACCATCGTCCGCTTTTTTCAGAACGGCGGACTGTTCATGTATCCCATCGTCATCATTCTCGCGATCGGGCTTTCCATCGCTATTGAACGCTACATCTACCTGACGCGCTCCGAGGCGGGTAATCGCAAGCTGTGGGAAAAACTGCAGCCCTTGCTGTCTAACGGGGACTATGCGGGCGCCTTCGAGGTGTCGAGCAAATCCGAAGCAGCCGTCGGCCAGGTGCTCGCCTACGGCATCAGCCGCATGCGGACCAGCAGCGACCGCCAGGACGTTGAAATGTCCATGGAAGAGAGCTTGCTGGAGGTCACCCCCCAGCTCGAGAAGCGCACGCACTACCTGGCCGTGTTGGCCAACGTCGCCACATTGCTGGGCCTGTTGGGAACCATCATCGGTCTGATCCAGGGCTTTACGGCCGTGGCCAACGTCAACCCGGCTGAGAAGGCCGACCTCCTGTCAGCCAGTATTTCCGTGGCCATGAACACCACAGCCTTCGGACTGATGGTCGCCATTCCACTGCTGCTTCTGCATGCCGTGCTACAGACGCGGACCACCGCCTTGGTGGATAGCATCGAAATGGCCAGTGTGAAGTTCCTGAACACCACGCGGACCACCGAAAACGCATGATCACCTCGCGACTACACCGGATGCGTCGGCGCGATCCGGCCGAAATGAACATCACGGCATTCATGAACCTGATGGTCATCCTCGTGCCGTTCCTGCTGATTACCGCGGTGTTTTCGCGTCTCGCGGTCATGCAGTTGGCATTACCCGCCCCTGACTCGGAGTCGCAGCCCGTCGAGAACGAGACCGATCGCCTCTCAGTGATCGTTCGAACGGATGCACTCCAGGTCGCAGTGAATGGCAGCGTTTTGCAATCGTTTGCCATAACCGACAGCGGGTTTGACCTGGCCGCCGTGAATAGTCTGATCGTGGAGATACGCGACCGAATCGATCCGGCCGTCACCAATGCCACGGTGCTGCTGGAACCGGACGTTGAATACGATCAGATGATTCAGGCCATGGATGCCGTACGGATGACGCTGCCCGATGAAAACACGCCATCGATGGCAGACCGCACCCCGCTCTTCCCTGATGTCGCGATCGGCGATGCACCGCCGCGCGCAAACGAGACCGACGGATGAAGGAATCCCGACGCGCCAAGCGCATGCGCGAGCGCAACGCGAAAAAAGGCCGGGTCGCTTCGATGAACATGATCTCGCTCATGGACATCTTCACGATTCTGGTGTTTTTCCTGCTCGTCAATTCTTCGGCCGTGGAAACACTGCCCAGCGCCAAGGAACTCAAACTCCCTGAAGCCTTTGAGGAAACAAAGGCCGGGGAAACCGTCAGCGTGATGATTACGCGGACCGATATCCTGGTGAATGGAAAGCGCGCCATGACGGTCGACGAAGCCCGTGAAGCGGAGACGCTGTCGGCCGTCACCGAGTTGCTTGCCGAAGTGCCTAAATCCCTGCTGGTCTATGAAGACGGTTCGGAATCGGAAGGCCGGGAAGATGTGACGATCCTGGCCGACGAGGGCACGCCCTACAAGGTCATCCGCAAGGTGATGCAGGCCTGTACCACCGCAGAATATGCGCGGATTTCCCTCGCCATTCTTCAGAAGACAGAAATCGAATCCGGATCGGACGCATGACCGCCAGCCACGCCCTTCAATCAGCCTGGACGTTGGGAGTCGATGATTCCGACCAGCGCTTCCGCCGTATCCTGGCGATTACGCTGACGTTGTTCCTGGTGCTGTCGCTGGCGATCCAGTTTGTTCGTATGGCCGGAGAGGAAGACGGCGCCGGCGACGAGCTCTCTGATCGGTATGCCCGTCTGCTGCTGCAGCGAGCCCCCCCGGGTCCCAAGGCGGAACAGCAAGCACCGGAGCCCGCCGCAGACAAAGAAGAGGCGGAAGAGCCCGAAGAAGCGCAACCCGAGCCGGAGCCGGAACCCGAGCAACCCACCCCGCGCGAGCAGCCCGAACCCGCGCCTCAGCAAGCCTCCCAGCAAACCCAGGTGGAACAGGCCAGACAACGGGCTGAGGCCAGCGGCATTGCACAGATTCGCGATGCCTTTGCCGACCTGCGCACGGAAGAATCAACAGCCGCGCTGACCAATCCACAAGCCCTGGTCACGGCGGCACCTTCCGCGTCCGGCGGCGCACGCCGATCAGGTTCAGCCAGTTCGGCATCCGACCTGCTGTCCAGTGCCAGCAGCGGCAGCTCAGGGATCGATACCAGCCAATTGGCGCGTGACAGCGGCGGCACCGGACTCGCCTCGCGTGAAACCACCCGGGTCAGCGGGCCTACAGCCGGCGGTGGTGGCGGTGGTGGGTCCCCTGCCCGCGGCTCGGGTGGCAGTGCACCAAGTGCAGGCCGGCCCATTGACGAAATTCAGCTCGTCTTCGATCGGACCAAAGGCGCGTTTTATTCAATCTACAACCGGGCCCGCCGACAAAACCCGACATTGTCAGGCAAGGTCGTGGTCCGTTTGACCATCGCGCCAAACGGTTCGGTTTCGTCGGTCGAGATCGTCGAATCCCAGCTCAATGATGCAGATGTGGAGGGCAAGATCCTCAATCGCATTCGCTTGATGAACTTCGGCGCCAAAGATGTGCCACCCATCACGCTGGATTATCCGCTGTTCTTTGAACCCGCCTAGACGGCTGACAGTGAACCAGGGTGCAACCGGCGAAAGCGCATAGCGACGCCGAAGGCCCTCGGGGCGAACAAGGAGAGGAGACATGAACGGATTTCTCGATGGAAAGCGCGCACTCATCACAGGCATCGCCAGTCCTCGCTCTATCGCCTCAGGTATTGCTGAGGTCATGCATGGCCAGGGGGCGCGTCTTGCGCTGAGCTACGCCGGAGACAAACTGAAAAGTCGTGTAGAAGCGGCTGCTGAGGAGTATTCGGCTGAACTCTGCCTGCCGCTGGACGTGACCTCGGACGACGAGATCGTACAGGCCCGTCAAGCCATCGAGGCGCACTGGGGTGGTATCGATATCGTTGTCCACTCCATCGGCTTCGCACCCCGCGAACTGCTCAAGGGCGGTTTTCTTGAGTCAGTGACGCGCGAGGGTTTCGGTATTGCGCATGACATCAGTGCCTATAGCTTTGCCGCATTGGGCAAGGCCTTTTATCCGCTGATGTCCGATGGCGGGGCCCTGCTCACCTTGAGTTACCTGGGTGCCGAGCGTGCATTACCCGGCTACAACGTCATGGGCCCGGCCAAAGCCAGTCTTGAAGCATCCGTGCGCTATATGGCCGCTGAACTCGGCCCCAGGGGTATCCGTGTCAATGGGGTGTCAGCCGGCCCGATCAAAACGCTTGCGGCGGCGGGAATTTCAGGCTTTCGCGACATGCTCAATGCGACCAGCGAAGCATCTCCGCTAAGGCGCAATGTTGAACCCGTCGAAGTCGGTAACACGGCTGCGTTTCTTTGTAGTGATCTGGCCTCCGGAATCACCGGAGAGATCATCTACGTTGATGCCGGTTATCACATCCAGGGGATGCCAGGCGCCGAGTCTCGCAGCCCCTGAGGCCTTACTCGCCAACCGTAGGGCGGCCCCTGGCAAAAGCGGCGCCACACAGCAAAAAGCCGGCATGATGCCGGCTTTTTGTTTGCTCGCTCATACGGCTTGATGACTAGTACGGCGGCGCACTGTCTTCAATCTGCTGGGCCAGCACATCTTCATAGACCTTGATGCGGGTCTCTGCACGTACGGCTGCTTCCCAAGCCGCCAGCTCCTGTCGTGCGGCCAGTGCAGCGGCACGGTCCGCAACCGTCTGCCGTTCAGCACCCGCGGTGGGTACACGAGGGTCTTCGACCGTTTCCAGGGCATAGACCACAACGTCACCCCCCGCAACGGTCAGCTGGCCCATGCCCTCAGGCTGACCGGCGGCAGACCGCGGCTGTGAGAAGATCGTTCTGACCACGCGTGGGCTTAACCGAGCGCCACCACGGCCCTCCGTCTCGTCACGCTCGATCAGCCCGGAATCGATCACGGTTTTCTCCAGGGCCTGCGCAGACAGTGCAGCGGAGAAGGTTCCGGTGTCCTTGAGGCTGGTCAGTAGCGACTCCGCCTGCTGTCGCGCCTTGGCCGCGGCGGCTTCGTTCACCAGCTCGCTGCGAATCTCTTCTCTCACGTCGTCCAAGGGTCGCAGCTCCTCCGGTTGCCGATCGCTTACTCGGACCACGACCACCCGACCGGGCTCGATTTCAATCAAGCGGCTGTTCTCCCCATCTTCCAGGACAATCGGAGAAAATGCCGTTTCGATCACGTCGTCGTTCGCTGCGATACCCGCACCACCCTGACGACTAAACCAATCCGTCTGCTCCAGCGGCAAGCCGGTTGCCTCTGCCGCGGGCTCCAAGGCGTCGAGTGACTCATAGGCCAAGGTCTCCAGCTCCTCCGTTAAGGATTGGAAACGCTCGGCCGCAGCATCGCGCTGATAGATTTCCCGAATACGCGCCTGGACGTCCGCGTCATCAAAGGGCTTGGTCGTTTCAGCCCGAATCGATTCCAGCTTGATGATGTGCCAACCGAAGTCGGTTTCAACGGGGAGACTGACTTCGCCTTCCTCCATTGCGAACAAGGCATCTTCAAACTCAGGCACCATCACGCCACGCTCGACCCAGTCCAGATCACCGCCTGATTGGGCGGAACCGCCATCTTCGGACAGTTCACGGGCCACCTCATCGAAGGACTCCCCACCCTCCACAATTCGCGAACGTGCCTCTTCGGCCAACGCCTTGGCGTCACCATGACTCCGATCCCCGGTCTTGATCAGAATATGTGACGTTTTCCGCGCCTCGGGCGTGGTGAATCGACCACGCTGGTCTTCGTAGACTGCGCGCAGCGCCTCCTCATCGGGCTCACCCGTGGGTGTGAGCTGCGACTGATTGACCTCGATGTAGTGCAGGCGGATTTGTTCAGGGGTGGTATAGCGTTGAGACTGGGCTTCGTACCTGGCCTGGATGTCCTCTTCGCTCACCGACACATCATCACGGAAATCGGCAATGGTGAAGGTCACCTGCGAAAAACGCCGCTGCTGATGCTGCATGCGGTACGCCAGATCGACTTCCCCTGGGGCCACGAGCGCCGATTGCCCGATCGCCAACTGCAGCTGCTCCGTTGCAATGGACGCCGCAACCTGTGCTTCAAACGCATCGGGCTGCCGACGATTTGCCGACAACGTGTCCCGATAGGCCTGCGGGGAGAACTCACCATCGACCTGGAAAGCCGGAACTTGCTGCAGATAGTCGAACACTGCGGCGTCGGTGCCACGCAAACCGGAATCGTCTACGTAACTGCTGATGACCTGCTCTCTGACCATATCGTCCAGGACGGTACGGCGGAACTGTGGCCCCTGGATCAGCGAGGGGTCGAAGCTTTCACCCATCATCTGCTGCAGGCGCTGGTAACGCTGCTCGTAGCCGACCTGTAGCTCGCGCTGGGTGATCTTCTCATCGCCCACCTTCGCGACCGTGGCATCTCCTCCACCTGATCGGAAGGTCTCGATTCCGAAGAACGCAAACGGGACAGTGATGATCGCAACAACAATCCAGGCAAACGGCCCGGACGTGGACTCACGGATAGACTGCAACATAGCGACTGCCAGATAAAGAAACGGCGCCCTAAGGCGCCGGTTCGGATATGGCGGAGCGGACGGGACTCGAACCCGCGACCCCCGGCGTGACAGGCCGGTATTCTAACCAACTGAACTACCGCTCCGCGAAACTTGAAATCTTATTGTAACTGGTGGGTGCTGACGGGATCGAACCGCCGACATTCGCCTTGTAAGGGCGACGCTCTACCAGCTGAGCTAAGCACCCTGATAAGAAAACCCAGACGGCGACCGCCTGGGTTTTCCGTAGGGCTACTTGCCCGACGCGAGTTATTTTATCGCGTCTTTCAGCGCTTTACCAGCCTTAAATCCAGGCGTCTTGCCTGCGGCGATTTCGATGGTCTCGCCGGTCTTCGGATTGCGGCCGGTACGGGCGGCGCGATCACGAACAGCGAAGGTACCGAAACCAACCAGCGACACCTTGTCACCCTTCTTGAGGGAAGCCGTGATGCCATCAAACACGGCGTCAACGGCACGAGCGGCGTCTGCCTTGGACAGGCCGGTGGATTCGGCAACCAGCATGACGAGTTCAGTCTTGTTCATAGTACGAGGATCCCCTCAATAACGTGTGTATATCGTGGATGCGCTGCTGTGCATCTCACTGTTAGCAATCCCAAGGGAGTTGTGAATCGTGAAAGCCCCACCGACGCAGCTTGCGTGCCGCGCTCGTTATGTCGGTCCACGTCCCTGACCGGCGTATGTTCTCTGTCCCTTGAAATGTCGGTCGCCCGAGGCACGGGCTTAGACGTTTTATAGCAGTGCGCCGAGAAGAGCGTCAACCGAAAAACCGCGAAATGACGCGGTTTTTTTGGCTTGACACGATCAGTGGGCTCGAGCGGCCTCTGCACCCTCCCCGGCGGCAGCCGGGGTGGACGACTCACCCTCGCCCGGCTCGGGCATATGCTCCAACGCCAGGCGCAGGACGTCATCGATCCAGCGCACCGGCTCGATGTTCAACTTATTCTTAATGTTGGCGGGGATATCCGCCAGGTCCTTGGTGTTCTCGTGAGGAATCACCACGGTCTTGATGCCACCTCGATGCGCCGCCAGCAGCTTCTCCTTGAGGCCACCAATGGGCAGCACCTCACCACGTAGAGTGATTTCGCCGGTCATGGCCACGTCAGCGCGCACCGGGATCTTCGTCAGCGCGGAGACCAAAGCCGTGGTCATGGCGATGCCCGCTGACGGGCCATCTTTCGGCGTGGCCCCTTCAGGAACATGCACATGGATGTCCGTCTCCTGCTGGAACTCGGATTTCACGCCCAGCGTATCGGCACGACTACGAACCACGGTCAGCGCAGCCTGGACGGATTCCTTCATCACATCGCCAAGGCTCCCCGTATGTGTGAGTCGGCCCTTGCCTGCGACGACAGCCGTTTCGACGGTTAGCAGCTCGCCCCCCACCTCGGTCCAGGCCAGACCGGTGACCTGACCAATCCGATTCTCGCCTTCAGCTTGGCCATAGCGGAACTGTGGGACGCCGAGATAGTTATTGAGATTGCGCACCGTGACCTGCACCGGCCCGCGCTTGGGATCTTCAACCAACTGCTTGACGACCTTCCGGGCCACCTTGGCCATCAGCCGTTCCAGATTGCGTACGCCAGCTTCGCGGGTGTACAGGCGCACCGCATCGCGGATCGCACCTTCGGACACCGACAGCTCTTCGGCTTGCAGACCGTTGTCCTTGATGGCCTTGGGCAACAGGTAACGCTGGGCGATGTTGACCTTTTCGTCCTCGGTGTAGCCCGGCAGGCGAATCACTTCCATGCGATCCAGCAGCGGCCCCGGAATATTCAAGGTATTGGCCGTGGCCACAAACATCACATCCGACAGGTCGAAGTCGACCTCCAGATAGTGATCATTAAAGGTGTTGTTCTGTTCGGGGTCGAGGACTTCCAGCAGCGCCGATGCCGGGTCACCGCGAAAATCCATGGCCATCTTGTCGATCTCGTCGAGCAGAAACAGCGGATTACGCACGCCGGTCTTGGTGAGATTTTGAACAATCTTGCCGGGCATGGCCCCGATGTAGGTCCGGCGGTGACCGCGAATCTCGGCTTCATCACGTACGCCGCCCAGACTCATGCGGACGAACTTCCGATTCACAGCACGTGCAATCGATTGACCCAAGGACGTCTTACCGACACCCGGCGGACCGACCAAGCAAAGAATCGGACCACGCAGTTTGCGCACGCGGCTCTGAACCGCGAGGTACTCGAGGATCCGTTCCTTAACCGATTCCAGACCGTAGTGGTCCTCGTCAAGTTGATCCTGGGCGCGCTCGACATCAATGCGCGTCTTCGTCCGCTTTTTCCAGGGCGCCCCGGTGAGCGCGTCCAGGTAATTGCGGACGACTGTCGCCTCGGCCGACATGGGCGACATCATCTTGAGCTTGTTGAACTCGGTCATCGCCTTGGCCTTAACCGCCTTCGGCATGCCCGCCTTTTCAATCTTGTTCTCGATTTCCTCCATCTCGTTCGGCGCGTCTTCCATCTCGCCGAGTTCTTTCTGAATGGCCTTCATCTGCTCATTCAGGTAGTACTCGCGCTGAGACTTCTCCATCTGCTGCTTAACGCGGCCACGGATGCGCTTTTCGATTTGGAGGATGTCGATCTCACCCTCGATGAGGGCGACGATGTGTTCGAGACGCGCCCGCGGGCTGTCTGCTTCGAGAATGGTTTGCTTGTCTTCCAGACGCAGGCTCAGATGCGCGGCGATGGTATCGGCAAGCCGGCCCGCATCATCCATGCTCGTCAGTGACGGCAACAGCTCGGCGGGCGTCTTCTTGTTGAGTTTGACGTACTGCTCGAATAGTCCAAGCACCGACCGCACCAGAGCATCGAGCTCACGGCTGTCGTCCTCGTCCTGCTCGTCAAAATGCGTGTAATCAGCGACAACATAGCCATCTTCACGTTCGCTGAAGCTGGTGAGTCGAGCACGCTCGGTACCTTCGACCAAGACCTTGCGCGTGCCATCCGGCAGCTTGAGCAATTGGAGAATGCTGGCGAGCGTTCCGACTTCGTACACGTCCTCAAGACCGGGATCGTCGGTCTCGGCTTCGCGCTGGGCGACCAGCAAGATCTTCTTGTCATCCGCCATCGCGGCATTTAGCGCGTTAACGGACTTATCCCGCCCCACGAACAGCGGAATCGCCATGTGGGGATACACCACGACATCGCGCAGTGGCAGGACGGGGACTTGCTGTTCTTCAGACATGCATGCGCCTAATTCTGGATTGCCCTCTAAATGCGACCGGCCAACGCGATTTCAAGCGCTGGCCATCTCGCCGGCGCCCTGTCAGGCCGATGACTTGACGTTAGATGCCTCGGGCAGCGACTCCTGGGGGTTCTCGTACACGATGTACGGCCGGGCATCGCCACGAACCACCGCATCATCCACGACCACCTTGGCCGCGTTTTCCATGGACGGCAGGTCATACATGACATCGAGCAGGATGCGCTCGAGAATGGTGCGCAGCCCGCGCGCGCCCGTCTTGCGTTCTTTTGCCTTTGCCGCCACGGCGCGCAAGGCGTCCTCGCGGAACTCCAGCTCGCAGTCTTCCATGTCAAACAACTTGGCGTACTGCTTGGTCAACGCGTTCTTGGGCTCGCAGAGAATCGAAATCAGCGCATCCTCGTCCAGCTCTTCCAGCGTGGCCACGACCGGGAGACGGCCAACAAATTCCGGAATCAAGCCGTAGCGAACCAGATCTTCGGGCTCGACGTTCGCCAGCACCTCACCAAGGTCGCGGCTGTCGTCCTTGCTCTTGACGCTTGCGCCAAATCCGATGCCCGACTTCTCAGAGCGGTCACGAATGACCTTATCCAGGCCGGCGAATGCGCCACCACAGACAAAAAGGATTCCGGAGGTGTCCACCTGCAGGAACTCCTGCTGCGGATGCTTGCGCCCACCCTGGGGTGGCACCGAGGCCATCGTCCCTTCGATCAGCTTGAGCAGCGCCTGCTGGACGCCCTCACCCGAGACGTCACGGGTGATGGACGGGTTCTCGCTCTTGCGAGAGATCTTGTCGATTTCGTCAATGTAGACGATGCCGCGCTGGGCCTTCTCGACCTCGTAGTCGCACTTCTGCAACAGCTTCTGGATGATGTTCTCGACGTCTTCACCGACATAGCCCGCTTCGGTTAACGTCGTGGCATCGGCGATCGCGAATGGAACATCCAGCAGCCGCGCCAGTGTTTCGGCCAGCAGCGTCTTGCCGGAGCCGGTCGGCCCGATCAACAGGATATTGGACTTCTGCAGTTCGACACCGTCGTCCACACCCTTGGCACCCAACCGCTTGTAGTGGTTGTACACCGCGACAGCGAGGACCTTCTTGGCCGCTTCCTGCCCGATGACGTACTCATCCAGCACAGCCTTGATTTCCTGGGGCTTTGGCAGCCCCTGGTTGACCGGCTTGGCCTGGAGCTCCTCCCGGATGATGTCGTTGCACAGTTCGACGCATTCATCGCAGATGAACACGGAGGGACCGGCAATGAGTTTACGGACCTCGTGTTCGCTCTTCCCGCAGAAGGAGCAATAGAGGACCCGTCCGTTCCCATTTTTTGATTCGTTAGCCATCAGCGTTTCGTCGTTTCGTCTCGGCGACCGTCCGGGCACTCCGCCCAAACGGTACGCAAGGGTTCAAGCAAGATCCGGACCCGACGGATTCGCTCAGGATTGTTCGGTCTCCGTTCCCGGCCGGCGATCCAGCACTTCGTCTATCAGACCATATTCCTTGGCGGCTTCTCCCGAAAGGAAGAAATCCCGGTCCGTGTCCTTGGAGATCTTATCGAGCGGCTGGCCGGTATGACGTGCCAGAATTTCGTTCAAACGCTCACGAATGAAGAGGATTTCCTTGGCGTGTATTTCGATGTCTGTGGCCTGACCCTGAAATCCACCCAGCGGCTGGTGAATCATCACGCGGGAATGCGGCAACGCAAAGCGCTTGCCCTGCGTGCCACCTGCCAGCAGCACAGCCCCCATGCTGGCCGCCTGGCCGATGCACATGGTCGCTACATCCGGCTTGATGAACTCCATGGTGTCGTAGATCGACAGCCCGGCGGTCACGGAACCGCCGGGGGAGTTGATATACAGGTTGATGTCCTTGTCCGGGTTTTCGGACTCCAGGAACAGCAGTTGCGCAACGATCAAATTGGCCATGTGATCGTCAATCGGCCCGACCACGAACACGACACGCTCCTTGAGCAGCCGTGAGTAGATGTCGAACGAGCGTTCCCCCCTTGGGGTCTGCTCGATGACCATCGGGACCAGATTCAGTGCGCGTTCATTCATTCAGCGGTCTCGTTGTTCGGGTTCATGAGGTCATCGAACGTCACGGACTGGTCCGTCACGGTCGCGCCCTCCAGCAGCACGTCGACCACGCGCTCTTCCATGGCCAGGGCCTGGAACTGCTGCATGATCTGCGGCTGGGATCGATAGTACTGCATCGCCTGCTCAGTGTCCGCGAGTTCAGAGGCGTACCGCGCCAGCACGGCATCGATATCCTCTTCTTCGACCTTGACCTGCTTTTCTTGAATCACTTCGGAGATCAGCAAGGATAAGGCGACGCGTTTGGTGGCATTGTCCTTGAACAGGTCATCGGGGAGCATCCGCGCCATCGCGTCCGGATCGTTGTTCGGCATATTGCCGAAACGCTGAACGGCTTCCTGACGCATGCGCTGAATTTCCTCGTCCACCATCGCCTGCGGCACATCGATAGGATTGGCTGCCAGCAGCCCGTCCATGACCTGCTCCTTGACCTTGCCGGACACGGCCTTGTCACGTTCACGCTCGAGCTGCTCGCGCACCTTGGCACGCAAACCGGCCTCACCTGCCGACTCTTCAACGCCCAGGGACTTCAGCAGTTCCGGGTCATCCAGCGCAGGATCTTCACCGGCTTCAACGCTTAGAATCTTGACTTCGAACTGCGTGTCCTTGCCCTTGAGATTCTCCGCCTGATAGTCATCCGGGAAGCTGACGTCGATCGTGGTTTCGGTACCGGCTGTCAGTCCGACCAGGGCTTCTTCCATGCTGGGGATGAAACGACCGGCGCCCAGCTCCACTTCCGCCGCCTCGGCAGCGCCGCCTTCAAATGCCTCGCCATCCAGCTTGCCGACGAAATCAAGCTTCATCTTGTCGCCCTTGGCGGCAGGACGGTCCACGGCAACCCACTTGCGGTGCTGCTCCTTGATCGTGCCCAGGGTCCGCTCGACATCGTCTTCACCAATCTCAACCTGCGGCCGCTCGACCTTCAGGCCGTCCAGACCGGTCAGCGTGACTTCGGGATACACCTCGAAGCTCGCGGTGTACTTGAGCGGCTCGCCGACTACTTCTGCCTGGATGTCAAACGTCGGATACCCGGCAGGCTTGAGTTCGGATTCCTCGATGGCCTTCGGGTAGGTCGTGCGCAGCAGTTCTTCCACTGCCTCGGCACGCGCAGCATCTCCGTAGCGCTGAACCAGAACCTTCGTGGGCACTTTGCCCGGACGGAATCCCGGCACCTTGGCGCGCTGGCCCATCTGCTTGATGCGCGTGCTAAACGCCTGCTCGAGCTGATCTGCCGGGATTTCGACGCTCAGGCGTCGACGAAGGCCTTCGGACTGTTCTACGGATACTTCCATGCTAGGTGTCTGCTGTTGAGAACCGCGTGCCCGGGGGCAGGACGGTCAAGAATGAATAATTGGTGCGAAAGGGGAGACTCGAACTCCCACGGGTTTCCCCACTGGAACCTAAATCCAGCGCGTCTACCAATTCCGCCACTTTCGCAGGGCGCGAGATTCTACCAGAGCCCGCAGGTCTCTTGAGCCTGCAGGCTACACTCGGGCCATTCAGCCTCAATTCGCCGACCTGTGCCCGCACTTCTTCGCTCTCCCCGCTTTGCTGCCTGCGCCCTGCTGGCAGGCCTCCTCGTAGGCAGCCTGACTTCGCTGGCGGCCGGGCCTGCCGCGCTGAACTGGGCTTTGCTGTGGGGCGCTGGCGCAGATGCAGATCTCGCCCGCCTCGTCTTGCTGGAGCTGCGCCTGCCCCGGCTGATGGCTGCGCTCTGCGCCGGCAGCTTGCTCGCCGCCAGCGGAGCGGCGCTGCAAGCACTTTTTCAGAACCCCCTCGCAGAACCCGGGCTGGTCGGAGTGTCGGCCGGGGCTGCTTTGGGGGCAGCCGGCCTGCTGGTGTTATGCCCCGCCGTGGCAACCGCCGCAGCCCTGCCTGTGGCCGCTTTCTTCGGTGCACTGGCCACCGCAGCACTGATCGCCAGCATCGGCCTGCGCAGCGCGGCGGGAGATCACGGCACCCTGCTGCTCGCGGGCATCGCGATCAATGCGGTGGCCGGAGCCGGGATCGCCCTGCTGACCTACATCGCCAGCGACAGCGCGCTACGGCAGCTGAGCTTCTGGCTGTTCGGCGACCTCAGCCGACCCACCGCCGGACAGTTGGCCTCTGGTTTGCCGTGGATGGTGTTGGCCGCCGTTTGCCTCTGGCGCCTGGCTCGAGGACTTAATCTGCTGCAGCTAGGGCCTGCCAATGCTCTGGCGCTGGGTGTGCGTCCCCAGCGGCTGCGTAACACCGTGCTCATTGCCGTCGCCCTGGGCGTGGGAACAGCCGTCGCTCTGGTCGGTACCATTGCGTTTGTCGGATTGGTTGTTCCCCATTTGATGCGCACCTGGGTGGGCCCGGATCAGCGCCCGCTACTCCCCCTGTCCGCGCTCGCCGGCGCCAACCTGCTCATCTGGGCGGACCTGGTCGCGCGCAGTGTGATCGCGCCGGCAGAGATACCGGCCGGCGTGCTCACCGCCCTGCTCGGTGGTCCGTTTTTCCTGCTCATGGTCTGGCAGCGCCCCTCATGAGTGACCTGACAGCCAGTGAACTGTCCGTCCAGGGGACGCAGCGACCGCGACTCACGGCCGTGAATTGCCGTGTCCGGCCAGGTGAGCTCCATGTCCTGATCGGCGCCAACGGCGCTGGTAAGTCCACGCTGCTCGCCAGCCTGGCCGGCCTGCAGCCGCTGGATGGTGGTCGCGTGCAGCTGAACGGGCACGATCTCAAGCACTACCCGCCCGCTGAACTTGCCCGTCGTCGGGCCGTCCTGCCACAGTCAAACCCATTGGCCTTCGATTATCGTGTCGGGGCCTTGATCGATTTGGGGCGACACCCCCACCCGCAGGAAACCCACACCGCCAAGCATCGAGCGATTCAGGCGCTGGACCTTGGGCGTTTACTGCCGCGGCGCGTGCATACGTTGTCCGGCGGAGAACGGCAGCGTGCACAACTCGCCCGGGTCCTTGCGCAGTTGGTCCCGGCACCTGGCTCATTCTTGTTCCTGGATGAACCGCTGGCGGCGCTAGATCTGCGCTACCGTTCGCGGCTGCTGACGCTGCTTGAGGAACTGGCGGGCGATGGCGTGGGCATTGTGATCAGCGTGCACGAGCTCGATGCGCTCCATGATCTGGACGCGACCATCCACCTGCTGCATGCGGGCGCGGTGCTGGCAGCCGCCCCAACACTGGAGGGCCTGGGCGCCCAGGCCTTGTCTCAAGCCTACGGCGGGGCGGTCCACTTTCAGCAGCGGCAGATGGTCGTCATCCGCGGTGATTGATTAACTCGCCGGGGGCGTGAACACCCCCTGTTCCGTGACGATCCAGTCGATCAGCGCGTAGGGCGTGGCGTCAAAGACAGGATTGAAGACCGAGACCCCCTGGGGAGCCACGCGCTCGCCATTCCAGGCCGTGACCTCTTCCGCAGGTCGCTGCTCAATCTCGATCTCGCTGGCGCTGGTCGTGTCCAGGTCAACGGTGGACATGGGTGCGACAACCATCATTCGCAATCCATGATGGCGGGCCAGTACAGCCAGGCTGTAGGTTCCGATCTTGTTCAACACGTCACCATCCGCGGTGACGCGATCAGCCC
The DNA here is from genome assembly GCF_003151135.1 of Abyssibacter profundi. Classification (NCBI taxonomy): domain Bacteria; kingdom Pseudomonadati; phylum Pseudomonadota; class Gammaproteobacteria; order Chromatiales; family Oceanococcaceae; genus Abyssibacter; species Abyssibacter profundi. The sequence goes on along the minus strand of NZ_QEQK01000004.1, from coordinate 110,040 downwards.
CCGTGATCACGACATCGACCGCGCCCGAGCGCATCACGCTGGCGGCAGCCGAATCCACGATCAGGGTTGGCTCGATGCCATCCATTGCCAGTTCCCATGCGGTCAGCCGCGCCCCCTGCAACCAGGGCCGGGTTTCGCCGACAAAGACCTGGCCGAGCCGCCCTTCCGCATGGAGCTGCCGGACCACACCCAGCGCGGTACCAAACCCTGCAGTCGCCAACGACCCGGTGTTGCAATGCGTATAGACATTCACCGTCCCTTGCAGACACTCCGCGCCATGCCGCGCCATGGCATGGTTGGCGCGCAGGTCTTCGGCTTCGATGGCCTGGGCCTCGGCCAACACGTCAGCCGCCAGTCCCTGCTCGGTCTTACAGCGGGCCAGCACCCGGTCCACGGCCCAGGCCAGATTCACGGCGGTTGGTCGCGCCGCCTTGAGCCGCTGACCGGCCGCAGCCAACGCATCTAGTCGGGTTGTGTTGCGCGCGGCCAGCGCCAAGCCATACGCCGCCGCCACGCCGATTGCGGGCGCTCCGCGGACCACCATGGCGTGGATGGCCTCGGCAACGGCGTCCGAGGAATCGCAATCGACATAGGTCTCCCGCGCGGGCAACCAGCGCTGATCCAGCAAGCGCACGGTACGCCCGGTCCAGGTCACAGGACTGGGGCAACCCTTTGATATGCTTTCGGGCATTCAATTTCCTCGCAGCAGTGCAGCGCCCTATGGTCGCAGTTCATCGCATGGCTGCCTACGCCACTCAGGACATCAGCAGGTGGAAGTCCAGACCCTCATCACGCCCCGCTGGCTTGTGCCGGTGCAGCCCATGGCTGTACTGGAAGGCCATGGAGTCGCCATCGACAACGGCCGGATCACGGCGATTGTGCCGCCGGACGCGCTGAGCTCGATTCAAGCCGCCGAGCGGATCGACCTGCCGCAGCACGTGCTGATGCCCGGCCTGGTCAACACCCATACCCACGCGGCCATGAGCCTGATGCGTGGCATGGCTGACGATTTGCCGTTGCAAACTTGGCTGGAGCAGCACATCTGGCCCACCGAAGCCCGTTTTGCATCGGAAGCCTTCGTTCATGACGGCACCCAATTGGCCATGCTGGAAATGCTGCGCGGCGGAACCACCTGCTTCGCCGACATGTATTTCTTCCCGGATGCAGTCGCCAGGGCTGTCGATGCCGCAGGTTTGCGCGCGGTGGTCGGGATGATACTGATCGACTTCCCCACAGCCTGGGCCGCTGACGCCGATGAATATCTGGCCAAGGGACTGGCCGTGCAGGACGCCACCCGTGATATGCCACTGGTGAGCACGATGTTCGCCCCTCACGCACCCTACACGGTGTCGGATGCCCCGCTGCAGCGGGTGCGCACCCTGTCTGACGAGCTCGATCGTCCGGTGCAAATGCATGTGCACGAGACCGCTTTTGAGGTGCAGCAGGCGCAGGACCAGTCAGGCAGCCGACCGCTGGCTCGACTGGACGCCCTGGGCCTGCTGAAGCCCGGCTTTATGGCCGTCCACATGACCGCGCTAACCGATGATGAGATCGAGCTATGTGGTCGTCGAGGCGTGTCCGTGGTGCATTGCCCCGAATCCAACATGAAACTGGCCAGCGGACAGTGCCGGGTGTCCGACCTGCTCGCAGCCGGTGTGAACGTCGCCCTGGGGACGGATGGGGCGGCCAGCAATAACGACCTGGACATGTTCGGTGAAATGCGCTCCGCCGCGATGCTCGCAAAACTGACACAGGGTCAGGCAACCGCCTTTTCTGCCGCCGAGGCGCTGCACGCCGCCACGTTAGGCGGTGCACGGGCGCTGGGCCTTGACCATGAAATCGGCTCGATCGAGCCCGGTAAATCGGCAGATCTAACCGCGATTGCCCTGGACCATCCCGCGACCTGGCCAGTCCATCAGCCGCTGTCGCAATTGGTTTACGCGGCGGGCCGTGACCAGGTCACCGACTGCTGGATTGCAGGACAGCAGCTGCTGCAGGCCGGCCGCGTCCAGGGGATGGATGAGCAGCAGATCATGGAACGCGCGGCCCAATGGGCTGAGCGCATGCAGGAGCCCGCATGACCACGAATGCCGATCAGGCGGAACTCGACCGCTTCAACGCCCTGGCGCAACGCTGGTGGGACCCCCAGGGGCCGATGGCGCCCCTGCACGCGATCACCCCGTTGCGCATGGACTATGTGCAGCAGACCCGTCCGGTGCGAGGCCTGCGCGTCGCCGATATCGGTTGCGGGGGCGGACTCATGGCTGAGGCAATGACGCGGGCGGGCGCCCAGGTCACTGCCATCGATTTGTCGTCCGACCTCCTCGGAGCGGCCCGGCTACATGCCGAGGACGCCGGTCTGGACATCGACTACCGAGACACCAGCGCGGAAGCGCTGGCTGCGGAGCTGCCGGGCGCCTTCGACCTGATCACCTGCTTTGAAATGCTGGAGCATGTCCCCGCCCCCGCCGCCATCGTCCAGGCTTGCCGGCAATTGGCGCGGCCCGATGGCGAGGTGTTGTTCTCCACCATCAACCGGAACGCCAAGGCCTTCGCCTTCGCGATTGTGGGCGCCGAATACGTGCTGGGCCTGGTGCCCCGGGGGACTCATCAATACGAAAAGCTGATACGCCCGGCAGAACTGGCCGGCTGGTGCCGGACGAACCGATTGGAAGTCCAGCAAATGACCGGGCTGGTCTACAACCCCCTGACACAGGTTTACCGCCTGCACGACAGCGATGTCAGCGTGAACTATTTCATGCGGACCCGGCCGGCTGAATGAACGCCATGGACGTCATGCTGTTCGATCTCGACGGCACGCTGCTGGACACAGCAACGGACCTGCACCGCGCCCTGGTACGTCTACTCACCGAACATGATCGGCCGCCCATCGCCTTGGAACAGACACGCCGCCATGTGTCCCGCGGTGCCCGCGGTCTGGTCCGCCTGGCCTTTGGCGATGTCCCCAATGAAGCCATGCTGACGAGCCGCTTGGTGGACCTCTATCAGCAAGACATTGCGGCACACAGCCGGGCATTCGATGGCATGGTCGAGGTGCTCGACGCGCTACGGTCAGGCGGGCATCGCTGGGGCATCGTGACGAACAAGCTGGAAGCGCTGGCCAGACGCGTGGTCCAGGAGTGCGCCGACGCGGAGCAACTCACCGACGCATCCGTGCTGATCGGCGGAGACACCGCAGGTGAGCGCAAGCCCCATCCAGCTCCGCTGCTGCTGGCCGCCGATCAACTGGATGCGCCGGTCGACCGGATTGTTTACGTCGGTGACGCACCCACGGACATCGCGGCCGGCCAGCGAGCCGGCATGCAAACCGTGGCCGTCGGCTGGGGTTATGTGCCCGAAGACGAAGCCGGTTACGAGCACTGGCCCGCCGACCACCATGCCGCGACGCCGCGCGACCTCCTCTCCCTGCTCGACAGACTCTGACACCATGAACAACCTGAACGACGCACCCGTCTGGCTCATCACCGGCGCGGGGAGCGGTCTGGGCCGTGCCACCGCCATACAAGCCGCCTCCCGAGGTGTCCGCGTGGTCCTGGCCGGACGCAGCCGCCGCCGGCTGGAAGACGCCGCCACTGCGGTGGCCGACCAGTCCGCAATGGAACCCGCCGTCCTCCCCCTAAACCTTGCCGGTGCCACCATGGACGATTATGCGCAGGTGGCCAGCATGCTTGAGGAGTCCATGGGTCGACTGGACGCCGTGATCCACTGCGCGGCGCAGTTCACCGGCCTGACGCCGCTGCATGAACTGAAACCGGAAGATATGGCGACCATCCTTCATGTCAACGTCACCGCGCCTTGGCTACTCACGCGGGCATTGCTGCCACTGCTGAACCGGCGGCCAAGCACGGTCATCTGGGTTGACGACGCCGATGCACGACGCTCCAACGCGTTCTGGGGCGCTTACGGGCTGTCCAAAGCGGCGCTGCATAAGTTGCAGGACAGCTGGGCCCAGGAGTTGGACGCCACTTCGACCGTCCGCATGCGATTGTTTGGCCCGCCGCCGATGTTTACCGCCCTGCGTCGACTGGCCTTCCCTGCCCTGGAGCCCAGCGACCTCGCTGCACCCGATCAGGTGGCCGACCAACTCGCTCATTTTGTTCAGGAAACACTGAACAATCCGAGACCATAAACAGTGGCCATTGACCGCTGATTTTTTCACGTCAACGGCTCCCGAGCGGGTGAAAGGTCTGTTAACGTACCGCTGCAAGTGACTCAACCCAAAGGAATTGGGGATGAATGGGGACAAACCCACCAGCATTCTGGTCGTGGATGACGATGAAGACATTACGGCCTTCATCTACGGACAACTCGAACCGCAGGGCTTCGTGCTCGATTCAGCCGGCACCGGCGAACTCGGGCTGAAGCTCGCACTGGAGAATGAATACGACGTCATCATTCTCGACCTGATGTTGCCGGGCCTCAACGGCCTGGAGGTTTGCCGCGCGTTACGCGAGCGCAGCGAGCGCTACACGCCAGTATTGATGCTGACTGCCCGTGGCGCCGTCGAGAACAAGATCGAAGGGTTCGCTGCCGGTGCGGACGACTACCTGGCCAAGCCGTTTTCGATTCTGGAACTCGATGCACGCGTCAAGGCCCTGGTCCGTCGCTCGGCGGCCCCGGCGTCCAAGCGCCTCCAGATTGCCGACCTAAGCCTCGACCTGGGGACGCTGGAAGTCACCCGGGCCGACCAGCGCATCGAGCTGGCCCCGATCCATATCCGCATTCTGACGCTGTTGATGCAGCGGTCGCCTGATGTGGTCTCACGATCTGCGCTGGAGTCTGTGGTCTGGGGCGATGATCCGCCTGACTCTGATGCGCTGCGCGTGCACATCTACACGCTGCGCAATGCGATCGACCGTCCCTTCGACAAGCCGCTGCTGCATACCGTGCCGAAAATGGGCTATCGCCTGGCCAGTATCGAAGACCCCGCGTAAGAACAGCCGGGCTGCAAGGGACAACCACGGCAGTCCGGTTTTGGCCGACAGTTGCGCTGGCCGTGAATCACGACGAGCGCATGCGCCTGGCGACAGCGCTCGACGTCATGGTCACATGCGGCTAGCCATTGCCGAGCCAGTGCCTGATCACCGTTATCGCCATCTGTTCGACCAGCTAAGCGCTGCTGCAGTCGACGCAGATACGCATCCACCACAAAAACAGGCCGATTAAAGCCGTAGAGCAAAATGGCATCCGCGGTTTCAGGTCCGACGCCTGACTGACCAAGCAAAGCGCCCCGCAGATCCGGTGTTGTCCAACGGCTTAGCGCCGGGTAACCACCCTGCGCCTGCCACCAGCCAGCGATCCGACGCAGACGCGCCGATTTCTGGTGGTTGAACCCAGACGGTCGTATCAGTTCGGCCAAGCGCTGCAAATCGACGTCGGCAAGTAACTCGGGACGCAGTAGCGACTGCGCCCGTAGCGCGGCCAACGACTGCTCCACCTGCACCCAGCGTGTCTGCTGAACGAGCAGGGCTCCAATCACAACCTTGAAGGTATGCGCCGCAGGCCACCAAGCCTGCTGCCTGCCGTACCGCGCCGCGAGGCGCCGCAATGCCTGCTGGGGCTTCAGCGCGGCTTGGTGGGTTTGGTGTCGGGACCTTTCAAACCGACAAGCTCACGCAACGCCTGCACCTCTTCGCCCGTGGCCAGCCGACTTCCGCCCGCTCGGATGGATTTATCGGCGACCAGCGGGCCAAAACGGGTTCGGATGAGGCGACTGACCTGCAGGCCCTGACTTTCCCAGAGCCTGCGTACCAGCCGGTTTCGGCCTTCATGAACGGTCACATGAAACCACTGGTTGTCCCCGGTTGCGCCCCCGATCTCCAAGGCGTCAAAGCGGGCCATGCCATCGTCCAGCTCGACGCCAGACCGCAAGGCCTTGAGCTGAGCCTCCGTGACCTGCCCGAACACACGCACCGAGTATTGTCGCGGAATTCGGTACTCCGGGCGCATGAGTCGCTGGGCCAACTCGCCATCCGTGGTGAAGGCCAACACGCCGGACGTGGCGACATCAAGACGACCAACCGCCACCCAGCGCCCCCGCCCAGGCCGCGGCAGATTGGCGAAGACGGTTTCTCGCCCCTGCGGATCACTTCGCGTGACGATCTGACCGCTGGGCTTACGGTAAATAAGCACCTGACAAGGCACCTCGGCGGCGACACGCATGGCGATTCTGCGGCCATCAACCTGAATCTGATCGGCCGGCGTCACCGGTTGGCCCAGGGCCGCCACTTCACCGTTGACACGCACCCGCCCTTCACGCACCCAGCGCTCGATCTCACGCCGAGATCCCAGGCCGGCGCGCGACAGAAACTTATGTATGCGCTCTCCACGACTCATGTTGGCAACCTCTGAGGCTGATCTGCCGGCGACGCGTCAGCGCCCGGCTCCTCTGCGTCTTCAGGATGAGCATCCGCGATAGCCGGCGCCGCCGCTGATTCGGAGGTCGATGCGGACGCATCCCCCTCCTCGTCTGCCGCATCGTCGGCGGGGGGCTTGAATGTCGGGTCCAGCCGCGCCAGCGCGGCATGCAGGGCATCGAGATCCTTGATCTCCGGCAGTGCCGGGAGCTGGTCCAGCGACTTGAGATTGTAGTCGTCGAGAAACTGTCGGGTGGTGCCCAGCAAGACCGGACGACCCGGCACCTCCCGATGACCCAGCTCTCGCACCCAGCCGCGCTCCAGCAGCGTGCGCACGATGTTGGCCGACAGCGAGACCCCACGAATTTCTTCGATCTCGCCACGGGTAATCGGCTGGCGATAACAGATAATGGCCAATGTCTCGAGCAGCGCACGGGAATACCGCTGCGGTTTCTCGCGCCAGAGACGGGCCACCCAGGGTGCATAGCGTTCACGCACCTGCAGCCGCCAGCCGCTGGCAACCTCGACCAGTTCGATGGCGCTGTCCTGGCGCTGATTGGCAATCAGATCCAGGGCCGCACGCAGTTCCGAGCGCGAGGGTGCCGCCTCTTGGTCAAACACCGCCTGTAGCCGCTCGAAGGACAGCGGTTGATCGCTTGCCAGCAGGACCGCCTCAAGTATTCGTGCCAGCTCTTCCGGGGCGCGCGACTCCGCGCTTTGGTCGGCCGCGTGACTCATGCTGCCTCCATGGGACCGGCCAGACGGATGAGCGGCAATGCATCCATATCAGGCTGATGGACTTCGATCATCGAGGTCCGTGCCAACTCAAGCACGGCGAGAAAACACACCACCACACCGGCGCGCCCCTCGCTGAAATCGACCAAACCGGAAAATGGCCTGGCGACCCGGTCCTTGAGCAGTTCGATCACCCGCCCCATCCGCTCGCGCACGCTAAGCGGCTCCCTGGCCACCTCATGACTGGCGAATAACTCGGCACGCTGGAGCACATCACGCAAGGATTCCAGCAATTCCTGAAGGCTGGGCTGAGGGGGCTCAGCCTGCACCTCGATGCGATCCGGCCGTGCCCCGGCACTCCAGAATTCGCGACCGTGGCGCGGCATGGCATCCAGTTGCTCGGCCGCCTGCTTGAACCGCTCGTACTCCTGCAGGCGCTGAACCAACCCTGCACGGGGGTCCTCTTCCTCATCCTCAACACTGGCCGGCCGGGGCAGCAGCAATCTTGATTTGATCTCGGCCAACATCGCCGCCATCACCAGATACTCGGCCGCCAGCTCGAATCGCATGTGCTGCATCAGGCGAATGTAATCCATGTACTGCGTGGTGATCTGGCAGACCGGGATGTCGAGAATGTCGATGTTCTGACGGCGGATTAGATAAAGCAGCAAATCCAGGGGGCCTTCAAAGGTCTCCAGAAAGACCTCCAAGGCATCCGGCGGGATGTACAAATCCTTGGGCAGCGCGGCCAGCGGCTGCCCATGGACCTTGACGGTCCAGTCCTGTGGATTGGCGACCGCCGTCTCGCTCACGCAGCCACCAGACCAATCACATCCCTCGCTCGGTTCAGCGTGTCGGAGGCGCGATCCGAAGCGGCCTCGGCACCTCGACGCAGCACTTCGGTCAACCGGGCCTGATCCTGCCGCAGTTCGGCGTAGCGGGCCTGAATGGGCTCCAACTCGGCCAATAGCGCATCGGCCACGTCCTGCTTGAACTGGCCGTAACCCAGGCCGGCATAGTCCCGCTCGATCTGATCAAAGGGCTTGCCGGTCACGGCAGACAAGATGCTCATGAGATTGGACACACCCGGCTTGTTCTCGATGTCGAAGCGCACCTCGGCCTCGGAGTCCGTCACGGCTCGCTTGATCTTCTTGACGATGCGCTTGGGCTCGTCCAGCAAAGTGATGTAGTTCGACTCGACCGAGTCGGACTTCGACATCTTCGCGGTCGGCTCTTGCAGGCTCATGATGCGCGCGCCAACCTCGGGTATATACGGCTCGGGCACCTTGAACACGTCGCCATACAACGCGTTGAAGCGCTGTGCGACATCACGTGTCAGCTCAAGATGCTGCTTCTGGTCGTGCCCGACCGGCACCAGATCGGTCTGGTACAGCAAGATATCCGCGACCATGAGCACCGGGTAGTTCAGCAACCCGGCGTTGATGTTGGCCTCATGTTTCTTGGACTTGTCCTTGAACTGGGTCATGCGGTTGAGCTCACCCACGTAGGTGTAGCAGTTCAGCAACCAGGCCAGTTCGGAGTGCGCCGGCACATGTGACTGGACAAATAGCGTGTTGCGGTCCGGATCCAGGCCACAGGCCATGTACAGACACAGGAACTGGTAGCACCGCTCACGCAGTGCAGCGGGGTCTTGGCGCACGGTGATGGAATGCAGGTCGACCAGCATGAACAGGGTGTCATAGTCATCCTGCTTCTGCGCCCAGTTTCGGATCGCACCAAGATAATTGCCCAGGGTGAGATGGCCGGAGGGCTGGATGCCCGACAGCATGACAGGTCGTTGCGTACTCACAGAGATATTCCCAGCATTTGAAAGATGAGGTTGCGCAGGCCATCCATGGGCGGGCCAATCAGCACACCCAGGACACCCGTGGCCAGCAGCACAACAAGAATGACCAGCCCATACGGCTCGATCTTCATGTACTGCGCTGCCGTATCACGCGGCAGCAACGAGGCGGCGACCCGGCTGCCATCCAGCGGCGGAATCGGCAGCAGGTTCAGCACCATCAGCACCAGGTTGATGAGGACGCCTGCAAAGCACATATAGGCCACGCCCTGTATCCAGGGGGCCTGCGTTCCGGTGGTCATTGCCCATTTCAGGCCCAGGGCCCAGCCAATGGCCATGACCAGGTTCGACAGCGGGCCGGCGACCGCCACCACCGCCATGCCTCGGCGGGGGTCCTTGAATCGCAGCGCATTAACCGGCACCGGCTTGGCCCAGCCAAAAATTAGCCCTCCAGCGCCCAACAAGGCTCCACCCAGCAGCATCAAACCGGGTACCAGCAAGGTCCCCACCGGGTCGATGTGCTTAACGGGGTTCAGCGTTAGCCGGCCCAAGCGGCTCGCGGTGTCGTCCCCCAATGCACGGGCGACAAAGCCGTGAGCAGCCTCATGGACGGTCACCGCAAACACCACTGGCAGAGCCCAGATCGCCAGCAGCTGGATGAAGTTAAAGTCGTTCATCGAAGAATTATAGGCCCAGGGCCGCAAGCGCCCCCTGCCCCTCGCGCAGTACCTCGGGCAAGTCTCCGCTGAGATCGACGATGGTCGTGGGGTCGATACTGCAGGCACCACCATCGACGATGACATCCACCTCACGATCCAGCCGATCCAGCACATCATCGGGATCGGACAGCGGCAGATCATCGCCGGGGAGCAAGGCCGTACAGGTCAACAGCGGCTCGCCCAACACTTCAAGCAGGTGCTGACAGATCGTGTTGTCCGGGATACGAATGCCGACGGTTTTACGCTTGGCATCCTGCAGGCGCCTCGGCGTTTCATGCGTGGCCTTGAGCACGAAGGTATAGGGGCCAGGCGTGGCCCCGCGAATCATCCGATACTGCTGATTGTCGACCTTGGCGTAGGTCGATATCTCGGATAAATCCCGACACATCAGCGTCATGTGGTGCTTGTCATCGAAGCCGCGCAGGCGTCGAATCCGTGTCATCGCCTGCTTGTCACCGATGTGACATCCCAGCGCATAGGACGAATCGGTGGGATACGCGATCACCGCACCTGCGTGGAGCTGATCGACCACCTGGAGCACCAGTCGCCGCTGCGGATCGACCGGATGAATTGCGACGTGCTGTGCCATGGCTTCGGGTCTGCTGGCCTCGGGCCGCAGTACAGGCTGAAAGAAGACGCGGCCGTTATACTGTGCCGCATGAAAACTTTGATGGATTGGTTGCCGGCGCTGGCCTTCGTGGCCGCTTACGTAGTTTACGACATCTATGTCGCCACAGCGGTGCTCATTGCCACGCTGTTCGCGGCGGTGGCCGTCCACCGGCTGCGCACTGGCGAATGGCATAAGACAAACGCGATTGCGGCAATCATCGCCCTGCTACTTGGCGGGCTGACGTTGTGGATACGCGACCCGATGTTCATCAAGCTCAAGCCAACCGCCGTCTATGCCATCTTCGCAGTGGTATTGGCAGGTAGCCACTTCGTCGGGGACAAGCCGCTCATGGCCCGTATCCCGCCCAGCATGATCGACCTGCCCGACTGGCTCTGGTCCCGGATCAATGCCGCCTGGGCCGTGTTCTTTCTGCTCTGCGCCGTTGTGAACGTCCCCATCGCCTTCTACCTGCCGGAATCAACCTGGGTCATGATCAAAACCTTCGGCTACACCGGTGCGTCCTTCCTGTTCCTACTGGCTCACCTGCCCTTTATTGCGCCTTATCTACCCAAGGAGGAGGAAGCGCAGTCATGATGCCGTTCGTGATCTTTGCCCAGGACGCAGCAGACTCGCTGAAAGCACGCGCGGCAGCACGCCCGGCCCACCTCGAGCGGCTGGACCGGCTGCAGGCCGAAGGCCGTCTGCACCTTGCGGGCCCACTGCCCGTGGCCGAACACCCGGACGCCGCTGCAGCCGGCTACCACGGCAGCCTGATCGTCGCCGATTTCGAATCCCTGGACGCCGCGCGCAGATGGGCGGCAGCCGACCCCTACCGCGAGGCGGGTGTCTACAGCGACGTCACCATCTACCCCTTCAAAGCCGTTTATCCTCGATGAAGTCAGCTGAAGACCGCATTGCCGAGATTCGTACCCGTCTTGAATCCGCGTTCGACCCCTACGAACTGGCCATTCAGGATGACAGCCACCTGCATGTGGGCCACGCCGGGGCACGTAGTGGCAAAGGCCACTTCACGGTCCGGATTCGCGCCTCCTCATTCGAGGGCCAGGCACCGTTGGCGCGCCATCGCGCGGTATACGCAGCACTGGGGCAGTTGATGGATACGGATATACACGCCCTGGCCATCGACGCCGCACCCTAACCAGACGGTCGTCGGGTGTCACGCAGCCGTCGGCGCTGCCACCAGCCCAGCCATTCCAATAGACACCAGGCGCTGACCAGCCAGCGCAGCGCACCGGCGTGCCGGCGCAGCCAGCGGGCTATCACCGCCTGGGGATGCCCTTTGTAGACCGCCTTGACCACGCCCAGCAGTGGATGGGAGCGCAGGGCATGACGTCCGCCATGCGCCAGCCAATCGATGCCCTGCCTGCCTTTTCGTGATGCACGGATCAGCCATTCATCGCCTCTTGGCCCCCATTGCTTCATCAGCCGCAGACTGCGGCGCCCACCCAGTTCCAGCGCGAATGCGCCGCCTCCACCCCGGCGGGTCAGGCGCAGGGCCAGCGCAAGCTCGGAGGGGTGATCCATGAACCGCAGCAGCCGCAGGGCCGTGGCCGGGTCCGTCTGGCGCGCAAGCTGCTGGGTCTGCCGGGCGACTGCGGACAAGCGCCGCAGACCGTCGGGCTGCTGGGCCATTCGCCGTAAACGTTGACCCATGCGCTCGCCCAGCACCGCTTGCCTTCGGGCGAGCTTGAGCAAGGCCGCACCCCCATCCACGGCGGGCGCCACGGTGAGCCCAAGGCCCAGGGCTGACAGCGCGATGATCACCGGATCGGTTGGCTCACCCTTGATCTGCCGTACCCCCTGAATCAGCAGATCGCGGATGTCTCCAAACACGAACAGGTCGGAGACCAGGGCGCCCAATAACGCGGGCGTGGACTCGCCCCGCCCCGTCCAAGCCCCATCCAGCGTCTGCGTGAGCAGGTAGGCCGACGACTCGCTGCGCAGCTCCAGCTGCTGCCGATAAACAGCCATCGCCTCCCCAGACATCACACCGGCGTCATCCGCGGCGTTTAGAATGGTGGCCGCCTCCGAAAGCCGTCCAGCTTCGAAAGCCTGCCGGTAGGCCGTCTCAAACGGATAGTCCGGCAAACTCGCCAGCGTCTGATCCCATTGCTCGGTCGACAGGTAGGACCAGCAGGCCACCGCGAGCCCTGCGGCCGCGAACAATCGAAGGGCGCGCCAGCACCGGATTACCACTCGCCTTCACCCATCAAACGCTGCACACTCAATGATATGAATCGACTTTACTCTGCAGCCTTTGGGCTTGCTGCGCTTTGCTATGCCTGCTCGGCGGTGTCGGCGGATGCACCCAGAGACCCGCTCTGGGAGGTCGGCTTTGCCGCCGCCGGCTCCACGTTTCCCGACTATCGCGGTGCCGAGCAGTACAGTGTTTTCGGACTTCCCGCTCCCTACGCAGTCTATCGTGGCGAACGCTTTCGCTTAAGCCGCGAGGGCGCCAGCGCTTCGCTCTTCGAAGAACTCAATGCGGAGTTGTCTCTGTCGCTGGCCACCTCGCTACCTGGCGATGCCGACGACAACCCCAATCGGGAAGACATGCCCGATATCGATGCGACGTTCGAAATCGGACCATCACTGGATTTCGTCTTGCAACGTGAGCCCGGCGGCTGGACGCATCGCCTACGCATCCCGGCACGGGCGGTCATGGCCACCGATTTGCAAAGTGTGAGCAGCATCGGCTGGCTACTGCACCCCAACCTGGAAGCATCGCGCAACTGGCTGGCAGGCAGCACCGCCTGGGGATTGACGCTATCGGTCGGCCCGTTGTTCGCCACCGAGAAATACCACGATTATTTCTATGACGTGCAACCCCAGTTCGCACGTCTCGATCGGCCCGCCTACGATGCCGGCGGCGGATACTCCGGCGCGCGCGCCAATGTGATCCTGACCTGGCGCCGCGGCGACACGCGGATCGGCACCTTCATGCTGTACGACAATCTGTCGGGTGCCACGTTCGCAGATAGCCCGCTCGTCGATACCGAGCATTCGCTGATCATTGGCGTTGGCATCGCCCGACGGATCTGGCGCAGCGAGCGCCTCGCCCCGGAGTCCCCTGTGCGCGAACCCCCGCCGCCTGCCCGCCACGATCGTCGCGATCACTCGCCGGGTCGGTAGCCAGGCCCCTCAGCCACCGGTCAGCAAGGCCTCCAGCTCGGCTTGGTCGATTATCGCAACACCCAGGCTCCGTGCCTTCTCGAGCTTGGAGCCCGGATCGGCTCCGGCAACCAGGTAATCCGTCTTTTTTGAAACGCTGCTGGTGACCTTGCCCCCGGCCTGCTGAATTCGAGCTTTCGCCTCGTCGCGGCTCAGACCATCCAGCGCCCCTGTGACCACGAAGGTTTTGCCCGCCAGGGGTTGGGCCTGGCCCGTGTCCTCAGGTGGCTCCACCGCCGGCCAGCGCACCCCACGTTCGCGCAAGGCCTCGATCACACGACGGTTGTCGGGCTGATCGAAAAAGCTGCGCACGTGCCGAGCGACGATGGGGCCGACATCCGGCACGGCCAGCAGATCCGCTTCCTCGGCCTGCATCAGCGGGTCCAGATCGCCGAAGGCTGCAGCCAGAGCCGCCGCGGTCACCTCGCCTACTTCTCGAATGCCCAGCGCAAAGATAAGCCGGGCCAGCTCGGTCTCCCGCGCCCGCTCCAGCGCCGCAACCAGATTGGCAGCAGACTTGGCACCCATGCGATCCAGTCCGGCCAGTTCCTCTGCAGTCAGCGTGAACAGGTCCGCTGGCGACTGCACACGGCCGTTGGCAACCAGTTGCTGGATGAGCTTGTCGCCCAGCCCATCGACATCCATTGCGCGCCGGGACACAAAGTGTCGCAATGCCGCCTCGCGCTGCGCCGAGCAAACCAGCCCACCCGAGCAGCGGACCACCGCCTCACCCTCGGCGCGAACCGCTGCCGACCCGCAGACCGGGCACTGGTCTGGCGCTTGGACGGGCCGGACATCATCATCACGCGCATCGGGCAGCACCCGCGCCACCTCGGGAATGACATCGCCTGCCCGGCGCACGACCACGCGGTCTCCGATCCGCACATCCTTGCGCTCGATCTCGTCCATGTTGTGCAGCGTCGCGTTCGAGACCGTAACGCCACCCACAAACACCGGCTCCAGACGCGCGACCGGCGTCAGCGCACCCGTGCGACCGACCTGGAATTCCACATCGAGCAGCCGGGTACTCGCCTCTTCTGCCGGAAACTTGTGGGCGATGGCCCAGCGCGGCGCGCGTGCCACCTGCCCTAGCTCTGCTCTCAGGGCGAGCGAGTCCACCTTGTACACCACGCCGTCGATTTCATAGGGCAATTCGGGCCGCTGCGTCTGGAGCTGCTGATAACGCGCCAGACAGCCGTCCACCGAATCCACCACGGTATTGAGATCGGAGACAGGCAATCCCCAGCTGCGCAACTGTTCGAGCACCTCGGCATGCGTCTCGGGGAGTTCCCCGCTTTCCATGGCGCCAAGCGCATAACACACCAGGTCCAGCGGCCGCTGCGCCGTCATGGCAGGATCGAGCTGACGCAGCGCGCCGGCGGCGGCATTACGGGGATTGACGAAGGTCTTCGCGCCCTCGGCCTCCAGGCGCCGATTCATGGCGTGGAAGCCCTCCAGCGGCAGATAGATCTCGCCTCGGATCTCCACCAAGGTCGGTGCCTCGCCCTGTAAGCGCAGGGGCACCCGGCGAATGGTGCGCACATTCGCCGTCACGTCTTCGCCCGTCCGACCGTCGCCTCGGGTAGCCGCCTGGACCAACCGCCCGTTCTCGTAGGTTAACGAGACGGCCAGGCCATCCATCTTCGGCTCGACGACGTAGCGCAGCGATGCCACGTCGGTACGCTCACGGGCCCGCCGATCGAAATCCCGAACCTCTTGCTCGTTGAAGGCATTGGCCAGCGACAGCATCGGCAGCCGGTGCTGAATCGGTGCGAACGCCGTGTCCGGCGGTGCTCCGACGCGCTGGGTCGGCGAATCGGACGTGATCAGTTCGGGGTGAGCGGCCTCCAGCGCTTCGAGCTCTCGGTACAGTCGGTCGTAGTCAGCGTCCGGTATCGAAGGCGCGTCGAGCACGTAGTAGCGATACGCATGCGCGTGCAGTTCATCGCGCAGCGTGGCGATCCGCTGCGCCGGATTGCTCATCGTGAACTGGCGATGAGACGCGCATCCCGCTGCAAGGCCTCGATGCGCTCATCGCTCAGCGGTTCGCGCTGATCGTCGAGGATATCGGCCTGCAGCCACTCGGCCAGCTTTCGTGTGGTCCGCAGCATATCGTCCAGCGCCACCTCCGCATGCTCCGGCCCCGGCAGGTTCATGAAAACGACCAGCCCGGGAGTCGAAAAACTCTCGGCTTCCTGCGGATCCAGGTAGCCCGGCTTCGCGATACTGGCCACCGAGAACACCTCCTGGGGCACCCCACCGACCTCCTTGATCCGGTGATAGATGTGACGATGCCCGAACTGCATCTTGAGCACATCCATGGACTGGTGGATGTGGGTCCCCGGAATGAAGGCGTTGTTCCGCTCAACAAGATAGAAGACGACCAGCTTGGGTTCCGGCGCATCGGCCTGGTCATCGGCGGGTTCATCCAGCCCGGGGGCAGAGCGGACCCGCGGTTTGCCAACACCAAACTCGTCGAACTGATCCCCGAAGTTGTCCCAAAGCCCCATCTGGCCCTGCGCATCCTCCGTCTCGGTTGTCTCGGGCTCGTCGAGGTCTCGCCGGCTGTACCAGTACACCAGGCCCACCACAGCGAGTCCGGCCACCAGTAGGGCCCATTGCATTGCGCTCATGCTATTTCCATTGCCTTATTCGGATACGCTTCGATCAGCCGCCATGTGGTCAGCCGGCCATCTCCAGCGCCTGTTCCATGTCCACGCTGACCAGCCTCGAGACACCCGGTTCTTGCATGGTGACACCGTGCAACCGGTCGGCCAGTTCCATCGTCAGCTTGTTGTGAGAGATGATTATAAATTGCACGTCTTCCGACATGTGCCGAATCATGTCGCAGTAGCGCGAAACGTTGGCGTCATCCAGGGGCGCGTCGACCTCATCCAGCATGCAGAACGGCGCCGGGGTCAGCTGGAACAGCGCGAACAACAGCGCAACGGCTGTCATCGCTTTCTCGCCACCGGACAAGAGCTGGATTGACGCATTCCGTTTGCCTGGCGGCCGCGCCATGACCCGGATGCCGGTCTCCAGCAAATCGTCGCCGGTCAGCTCCAGTGTCGCCTCACCACCGCCAAACAACATGGGAAACCGTGTTTGGAAGTGGCCGTTGACCGTTTCGAAGGTTTCGCGGAAGCGCGCCCTCGTTTCGCGGTCAATCTGGTTAATCGCCGAGGTCAACTGCTCCAGGGCATCGGTCAAATCCTTGTGCTGGGCATCCAGATACTCGGCTCTGGCCTGCTGTTCGGCGTACTCCTCAATCGCGGCCAGATTGATTGCACCCAGCCGCTGAATCCGCCGTTCCAACCAGGCCAGCTGTTCAACCCACGCATCGACCGTGGCGTCCTCGGGCAAGCCGGCTCGAACGGTTGACAGCGTGGCATTCATTTCCTGCAAGCGCTCAACCAGCGTCTGGCGGCGCACCTGCAAGCCCTGGGCATCCAGCTTGGCCTGCTGCAGTCGTTCGCGCAGGGGCTCCAGTTTCGAACTCGCCTTGCGTGCAAGGTCTGCTCGCTCGCGGACACGCACCTCGGCGGTTTGCAGGCGTTCTCTGGCCTTGCGCAAATCGGCCTCGGCTGCCTGCTTATGCGCCTCGGCGGGACCACGCTCGGCTTCCAGCGTCTCGATCGGCTTTTCGCTACGGTCCGCACGGGCATCCTCGGCACGCAACCGCGCATCGAGTTCACGGCGACGGGCCACCAGTTCATCGACCCGCTGGCGGGCGGCACCCAGGCGGGTTTCGCGCTGAGACAGCTGCATCGCAGCATCCTGGCGGCTACGACGGGCCTGATCCAGCTGATGACGCACCTCGGCCATGGCCTGGCGTGCCTGGGTCAACTCAGCCTGTAAAGCGTTGCGGCGCTGCTCGGCCTGGGCTGCCTGCTCCATGAGTTTGGACAGCGTGGCTCTCGCCGCGTCCAGCTCCTCGCGTGCCTTGATCTGAGCCGCCGTGAGCTCCTTGAGCTCGGTATCGCCGGCCTCTCGCTGACGCCGCGCCTGCTCCAGCTGACTCTGGTCCCGCTCCTGCTCGGCTAACGCCCGGGCAGCCTGGCGACTCACTTGATCGGCAGCGCTCACCAGCTCGGAGCGTCGGGCATCCAGTGCCGACAATTCAGTCCGGGCCGTCTCCAGGGCTTGCCGATGCTGCTGCTCCTCGGCTTCCGCCGCGCTGACGTCTTGATGGAGCTGCTTGAGGGTGCGCTCACGCGCGATCACGGACTCCCCTGCCGACCCGGCCGATGCGTACCAGCGGTAACCAGGCCCGTAAATGGAGCCGTCTGACGTCACCAGACGCTGACCGGGCTTGAGTTGGTCGGCCCGGTGCGCGGCCGTCGCCGGATCGTCGGTGTAGTAGACGTCATCGAGCAAAGCCATGAGAACTGCTGGGCCCTCGACAAGACGGATGAGCGGCCGTGCGCCCGCTACTGTGGCCGGGACAGGCAAGGCGCCCGAAGGACTGTCTGACACCAAGCCCAGCGCCGCGGGCGGTGCGTCCTCCAGCTCGGGGGCCGAGGCAGCGGCCACTGCCTGTAGCCAGGGACCCAGCACCGCCTCGACGGCGGTCTCATGACCAGGTTCGACCTGTAGCAGCTGCGCCAGCCTCGGCTGCTCGGCCAGACCATGTTGCTGCAGCCAGCCGCCCATGCGGGCTTCGTCCTGTTGCAGGGCCGCTTTTTGCAGCGCCTCCAATGAGGTTTGTTGGCCTCGCAGGCGGTGCAGCACCTTGCGGGCCTCATCCAGGGCGCGGTCAGATTCGCTGCGGCGCAGTCTTAATTCACCCAATCGGACATCCAGTTCAGTGACCTGCGCGCGCGCGGCCTCCTGCTCCTGAACCCGTTTGGCGTGCTGCTGCGTCGATGCCGCCGCCTTGCGCTCCGCCGCCTCGATGTCCAGTTCCGCCAGGCGCGCGCGCAGCCTGTCGGCGCGACGCGCATAGTCTTCGAGTTGCCGCTCGGCATGCTCTACGCGAACACGCTCCCGTTCGGCGTCTCGTAACGGTTTTTGGGCCTGCTCGACAATCTGGTCCCAGCCGGACTGGACGCGGGACAGCTCCTCTTCGGCCCGAGCCGCCTGGTCGGCCAAACGATCTTCGCTCTCCGTGGCCTGTGCCAGTTGGGCGCGCGCATCGGCCAGTTCGCGTTCAAGCGTCTGCCGTGCATCCCCGGCCGTTTTCTGCTCGGCTTCGAGACGGTCCAGCTCTCCAGCAAGCTGAGCCTGCTCACGGCGGCGAATTTCAGCCAGCTCTCTGGCATGGCGAATCGCCTGGTCCAGCTGCGACAGTGCCGACTCGGCCCCATAGAACGCACCCTGCGCCGCTTGCAGCGCATCGGTGGCCACCTGCTGATCCGCCCGGGCCTCCTCGGCAGATTTGTTACCGGCATCGGCCTCCACGCGGGCGGCCTCGTAGGCGCTACGCGCCGACTCGATCCGGGCCTCCTGCTCGCGACTTTCGACTTCCAGTGCCTGCAGACGCAGCACGACGAGCTCGGCCCCGACCTTGCGCTCTTCCGTTTTCAGCAGCTTGTATCGCTCGGCGTTATCGGCCTGGCGCTTGAGCTGAGCCAGTCGCTCCCCCAGCTCGGATCGCAGATCATCTAGGCGATCCAGATTGTCCCGGGTATGCCGAATTCGGTTCTCGGTCTCACGCCGCCGTTCCTTGTAACGCGAAATTCCGGCGGCTTCCTCGATGATGTTGCGCATGTCCTCGGGACGTGCCTCCACAAGACGGGAGACCGTGCCCTGCTGGATGATTGCGTAGCTGTTGCGAGAGCCCAACCCGGTTCCGAGAAACAGATCGGAGACATCCCGGCGCCGGCAACGTTTGCCGTTGAGGAAATAGGTGGACTGACCATCGCGAGCCAGCTCGCGCTTGACGGAGATTTCGGCGTACTGCCCAAACTGACCTTCCAGCCGGCCTTCACTGTTATCGAACACCAGTTCAACCGAGGCCCGGCCCACCGGTTTACGACCCTTGGAGCCGTTGAAGATCACGTCTTCCATGGCATCGCCACGCAGCTGTCGCGCGCTGGATTCGCCCATGACCCAACGCACCGCGTCGATGATGTTCGACTTGCCGCAGCCATTGGGACCCACAACCGCGGTCAGGTTGGAATCCAGTTTGAGGTGCGTGGGGTCCACGAAGGACTTGAAACCGGCAAGCCGGATGGCGCTGAGCCGCATCAGGTGGCGCTGTTCAGGGGAATCAACGCCGTAGTGTAAATTAATGCGGTCGCCGCGAAGTAGCCGACGTGGGTGAAAACCGATGATCCCGCTTGCTTCGCCATCCCATTGTTTGCGTATGCGCGCCCTACCGCGCATGCGCAACCGTGCCGCAGCACCGACTTGGAGCCCCTATGTCCACCCAGCCTTCCAAGGACCTGGAAACCTTTCCGAATCCGAATCCTGAGCGTGACTTCCTGATCCAGATGCGGATTCCTGAGTTCACCTGCCTGTGCCCCAAGACCGGCCAGCCTGATTTCGCCACCATTCACCTGGACTACATCGCAGACCAGACCTGCGTGGAGCTCAAGTCGCTCAAGCTCTATATGTGGAGCTTTCGCGATGAGGGCGCATTTCACGAGGCCGTGACCAATCGCATCCTGGACGATCTGGTCGCCGCCACATCGCCTCGCTATATGCGCGTCACCGCCGAGTTCTACGTACGCGGTGGCATCTACACCAATGTGGTGGCCGAGCACCGCGCCGAAGACTGGACGCCGGCTCCGCCCGCACCGGTGCCACCAGCCGTCACGGGGGTAGGACAATGATGCGCCGCCTGCTTTGTGTGGCGAGCTGTTTGCTCGCAGGTGTCGCCGAAGCACGGATCACCCTACCCATGCTCACGGCGGCGGAAATCTCGGCCAGCTGCGAGCAGGCCCTCACGTTGGGGGCGGCACGCGCCCAGCAGCTGGCGCAAGGCCGTGTTGATGGTCCGGTCCTGCACGGCTGGGACCGGATGATGGCGTCGGTGGAAAACACCGTGGGTCCGGTGTACATCCTGGCCTATGTGCACCCGGATAAGACGGTGCGGGATGCGGGTGAGGCCTGCATTGTCGAGTACACACAGTTTGAGACCTCGCTGTATCAGGACGAGGCGCTTTATGCGGCCATCTCGGACGTGGAGCCGCAAGACGCCATCGACGCCAAGCTCAAGCAGGATTTGCTGATCGCTTTCGCGGATGCCGGTGTCAGCCTGCCCCCGGAGCGGCGTCAACGTGCCGCAGCAATCCTCACCGAACTCCAGTCGCTGGGTCAGCGGTTCGCGCGAAATATCCGGGAGAACAACACCAAGCTGACGTTCTCTGGAGATGAGCTCGCAGGTCTGCCAGCCAGCTACCTGGAGCAGCACGACGTCCAGCCCGGCGGCAGCCTGACGGTGGGCTTCGATTACCCGGACTACGGACCGTTCATGCGCAGCGCAAGCAACGAGTCGGCCCGTCAGCGTTACTACACCGCGTTCAACCGCCGTGGCGGCGCGGAAAACCTGGAACTGCTGGATCGCATTGTTGAACTGCGGCACGAATACGCCGGCCTGCACGGGCTGGAGTCTTACGCCGAGTTCGTGCTCCAGCGGCGCATGGTGGGCTCGGTGGCACGGCTGGACCGTTTCCTAACCGAGGTCGGCGCTGTCACCCGCGAAGCCGAGGCCGCCGACGTGGCGCGTCTGCGTGCGATGAAGGCCGAAGACCAGGGACGCCCGCTGGACGAAGTCCAACTCAAGCAGTGGGATCGTTCGTACTACATCGAGCAATACCGGCAAGCCACCGCACAAGTCGATCAAGAGGCGCTACGTGCGTACTTCCCC
Organism: Abyssibacter profundi; assembly: GCF_003151135.1. Classification (NCBI taxonomy): domain Bacteria; kingdom Pseudomonadati; phylum Pseudomonadota; class Gammaproteobacteria; order Chromatiales; family Oceanococcaceae; genus Abyssibacter; species Abyssibacter profundi. Next base: position 88,790 of record NZ_QEQK01000004.1, on the reverse strand, counting down.
ACCCTGGCGGTGCGTGACTGGATACTCGCCGTGACGGCCACCCAGTACGGCCTGCGTTTCGAACCCGCCGACGTGCCTGTCTGGCATGAAGATGTCGTCTACTACGATGTCATCGACCAGCACAGTGGAGAGCGGCTGTCTGGTCTCTATCTGGATTTGTTTCCCCGCCAGGGCAAGTTCAAACACGCAGCCGCCTTTCCCGTCCGAGGTGCCAGCACCTTGCAAGGCCGGACACCGATCTCGGTTCTCGTGACCAATTTCGACCGGAACGGGCTCACCCAGGGCGAGGTCGAGACCTTTTTCCACGAGTTCGGTCATGGCGTGCACGGTGTGCTGTCACGCACCCGCTACGTGTCACATGCCGGCACCAGTGTCGAGCGCGACTTTGTCGAAGCGCCCTCGCAGATGTTCGAGGAATGGGCCCGGCGCCCCGAATCACTGGCTTTGTTGCAAGCCCACTGTACGGGGTGCCCGGTGCTGGGCGAAGACCAGATTCGTCGCCTAGATGTCGCCCGTCGCCTGGCCAGTGGCATGCGATATGCGCGACAGCATCTGTACGCGAGCTTCGACTTTCAGCTCTATCAAAACCCGCCCCAGTCGGCCCAGGCCCTCTGGGAGCAGATGACGGCACAGACCCCGTATGGCTACGCCCCTGAGACGCAGTTTCCCGGCGCCTTCTCGCATATCGCAGGCGGGTATGCCTCGGGGTACTACGGCTATATGTGGTCGGAGGCCATCGCACTGGACATGCTCTCGGCCTTCGGGACCAGCATCGTGAATCCGCAGGTGGGCCTACGCTTTCGGAACTTGATTCTGGCGCGGGGCTCCGAACAGTCGGCCGATGCCATGGTGCGCAGCTTCCTCGGTCGAGCCCCGTCGAACGCAACATTCTTTGATGAGATTCGCGGGCAGCGCAGCGCGGTCCAGTAACGACGCAGCCCCCGGGGTAGATGGCGGGAACCCCCGGGGGCGCTACCCCGCAACCGCTGTTCGTGCCAGTTGCCGGTACAGGGGACGCATCCGCCTGTACATGCGTGCATACACACGCCGGTAGAGTTCGTCGTACGTCGCCACCGACGCCGGCTCAGGCTCGAACACGTCGCCCACATGCGTCATGGCGCGGACAGCTGTCCGGTAGTCAGGGTGCAGCCCGACGCCCACCGCCGCGCAGATCGCTGCACCCAGCGCCGACGCTTCATAAACATGCGGGCGTTCGGCAGGCAGACCGAAGACGTCAGCGGTGATCTGCATGGCAACATCACTTTGCGAGCCGCCACCGGCCACGCGCAGGCGATGGATCGGCTGTCGCGTACTGCGTTCGATCCGCTCTCGACCATGCCGCAAGGCATAGGCCAGACCCTCCAATATGGCCCTGTACAGATGCGCGCGGGTGTGTACGTCACTGAAACCAATGATGGCCCCGCGGGCTTCGGGCCCTGGCTCGCGAACGCCCGGGCTCCAGTACGGCTGCAGCATCAAGCCGTCGCAACCGGGGGCGATATCGCGGACCTGATCATCAAGCACGGCCTCGGTGGGCAAGCCGGCGGAGGCCGCCAACGCACGTTCGGCAGCACCGAATTCCTCTTTGAACCAGGACACCATCCAGAATCCGCGGAAGATCTGGACCTCGGTGTTGAAATGCCCTGGCACGGCGGCAGGATAGGCTGGCAGATAACGGATCACCTCGTGGTAACGCGGTGACACCGTGTTAATGGTGGCCGTGGTGCCGTAACCCAGACAGGCCGTATCGGGTGACAAGGCGCCCGAGCCCAGCACCTCACAGGCCTTGTCACCGGCGGCCGCGATCAACGGGAGATCCGCCCGCAGACCGAGCGCCGCAGCGGCCTCGGGGGTTAAGCGGCCCAGGGGTTTGCCCACCGGCACCAGTTCAGGCAACTGTGCAGCCCGGACACAAACCGCTCGCCACTTCCAGTCCATGCGATGCGCCCACCGCTGCCGCTGGTAGTCGAAGGGCACGTAGCCGACCTGACAGCCCACCGAATCCCGGATTTGTCCGGTTAATCGCAGGCTGAGGTAGCCGGACAGGAACAAAAAATGGCGCGTACGGGCCCAGGTGTCCGGCTCTTGCGCAGCCAGCCAGTTGCATTCTGCATCGGCTCGAAACTGGGCGATGGTTTCCTCCACACCCAGCGCGCGAAACAGCCAGCCCCAGGGGCCCGGCACGTTGCCGAGCCCGGGCTGCATCCGTTTGTCCAACCAGAGAATCGCGGGTCGGAGGGGCTGTCCCTGCGCATCCAGACAGACCACGGAGCCTCGCTGTGTGGTCAGGCTGACCGCCGCGATGCGGCCCGGGTGGGCCTCGGGTTGTGCCCACACGCGCTGGCAGCTCTCGCAGATGGCGTCCCAGTAAACCTCCGGCGCCTGCTCCGCCCAGCCGGGATGCGGTGACTGGTAGGGCTCGAACGCGGTTTGCGCGCTCGCGACCAGCCGCCCCCGGGCATCAAACACAATTGCACGCGCGCTCTGGGTGCCGACGTCCAACGCCAACACATGCTGGTCACGCATCCGCTTCGGGCTCGATCAGTTGATTGAGAAACGGCACATCAATCACGTGGCAACCCGCGTCGGCGCCAAGTGAGTTCAGCACCTCCACCGGCCGATCGGCCTCACCCAGGCTGTCGACCACCAACACCGCCTCATCGAACACCTGGCTACGCGTATTCGAATTCACCGTGACCAAGGTTGTCAGACCTGCAGCGCGCGCGGCCTGCAACCCGACATCGGAATCCTCAATGGCCAGACTCCGATCAGCCGAAACCCCCAGACGCTCCAGCGCCATGAGGTACAAGTCGGGTGCGGGTTTCTTGGCCGGTGCTTCTTCCGAACCGATGACCAGATCCACCTTGTCCACCAGGTCCGGCCCCATCGCATGCGACAGAAACGGTTCAATGCTCGCGTGGCTAGCGTTCGTGACAATCGCCACTTTGACCCCCATGGCTTTGGCTTGCTCGATCAGCCTGCGCACACCGGGTCGCAACGGTATTTTCCCCTTCGCCAGCCGCCGCGCGTAGTGGCGTGACTTCGCCGTGTGAACGGCATCGACCAGCTCGTCGACCGACTGATCGCCACGCTCCGGGTCATAGGACTCCACATAGTGTCGAACCCGCTCTCGCCCGCCCGGCAGGCTTAAGAGCTTGCGGTATAGCCGCGGGCCCCATTTCCAGGTGAGGCCTAAATCCTTGAACGCACTGTTATAGGCGGGCCGGTGCCCCTCAGCTTCGGTGTCGGCGAGCGTGCCATCGAGATCAAACAGTAAAGCCTGTAACCACACGGTCTTATCGCGGCGTTAGCGGACGAACCCACATAATACGGACATGAGCCGACCTATGAGCCACAACAAGGCCGAATTGTGACGTACATCGGACGTTTTGCCCCCTCTCCCACCGGCCCCCTACACCGGGGCTCCGTGGTGGCTGCGGCGGCCAGCTACCTGGATGCCCGCGCGCACGACGGCCGCTGGCAACTGCGCATCGAGGATCTGGACACAGGCCGCTGCGATCCGGACGTTGCCCGGACAATGATCAACACGCTGGCCCAACTGGGCATGCAGGCCGATGAACCCGTGTACTGGCAATCCAGGCGACAGTCGACCTACCAGCAGGCCTTCCAGTCCTTGTCGGCAGCCGGCCTGGTTTATGGCTGCGCCTGCACCCGCGCGCAGGTGCGCAGGCATGCGCCGCGCCCCGGCGTCTACGCCGGAACGTGCCGGTCTGGCTTGTCCGATGGCCGCGTCGCGCGCTGCTCACGTGTGCGTATTGACCAGCTGGAGGATCGATTCATCGACCGGCTGGCCGGCCCACAACACAGTCTTCAGGGGCGTGACTACGGCGACCCCGTGGTACTGCGCGCTGATGGCAGTTATGCCTATGTCTTGGCCGGTGCAGTTGACGACGCCGAATGCGGGATTACAGACGTGGTGCGCGGTGATGATTTACTCCCAACGACCGCCACCCAGCGCTGTTTGCTTACGCTGTTGGGGCTACCGACACCGCGCTATGCCCATGTGCCCGTGGTGCGCGGTGCCGATGGCCGCAAGCTCAGCAAACAGAATCACGCCCCTGCCATCGACCCGATGCAACCCATTGAGACCATTCGCGCCGCATTCCGCGCACTGGGGCTACCGGAGACCATCACCGCGGCTCGAGAAGCCAAGACACTGCCCGAGCTCTGGCAAGCCGGTGTGATCGCCTGGCGCGAACGCCTGAGCCAACTGAACTCCCACCGCAGTTGAGGATGCGCTTCGGCGCAAGGGTTGACGCGCACATCAGCCGAAGAGACGGCGACTGCACCCGATGCCACGACTTCGCCGGCCTCTGGCCGACCAGCTAGGCGTCAGGAGGGGCATCTGGCACACTTCCGCAGCGCAACAATTTAAGACTATCCATGACTGACGACGTTCGTGTCATCAAGAAGTACCCCAACCGCCGGCTCTACGATACGGCGATTAGCCGATACATCACGCTGGAGGAAATTCGCCAGTTGGTGATCGACGAAGTGAAGTTCGTCGTGATCGACAAACGCACCCGCCAGGACATCACCCGGAATATCCTGCTGCAAGTCATCGCCGACCAGGAAGAAGGCGGCAACCCCCTCTTCCGTACACAGTTGCTGGAGCAGCTGATCCGCTTCTATGGCGACAGCATGCAGAGCACGGCCAGCCACTACCTGGAACTTTCGCTCCAGCTGTTCATCGAACGCAGCGGACAGTTGAAAGATCAGTTACGCACGCGCTTGGGCACGGCGACGCCACTCCAGTCGCTCAAGGAATTGGCGGCTGAAAACACGCAACTCTGGCGTGCCGTGCGTCGTGAATTCGTGAAGAATCTTCCACGTGGAAAGGCTGGCGGCAAATTGGAAGAGGACGACAGCGAGGCGTCGTCACCCACCTCCACGAAAGACTAGAGCAAGGGAATTGATTCCCTTGGGTGCAGCGCAACATTTTTGTTGACACATTAGTAAGCTAACCATATACTGCATCGCAACATCAGACAGTTGATCTGCGCCACAGGCGCTGCAACTTGACCCGAGTCTCCTCCAGAAAGGCCTTGTGCCTTTCTCGCACCTTGGCCCCCTCCCCCGGGGGCTTTTTTTTGCGTGGAGTCATGGTTGCTGGCTCGAGGTAAGGACCCGGATAGGGTTGGGTCGGCCACCTAATTCGGTTATACTGCACCGCAACATAGACGAAGACGTGGCGCCGAAGGCGCGGTCTTCTGAACAGAGTCTCCTCCAGAAAGGCCCTCGTGCCTTTCTCGCACCTTGGCCCCCGTCCCCGGGGGCTTTTTTTTGCCTGAACACAGGCCCAACACGGGGCGCTCGAGGCCAGCCGCACACGGCCCTGATGTCCAAATCGTCTAATCGGGGCGGGGGCATGCGAAGGACTGCTCGCCGCGAATCGCAGACAAACAAAAGCCCGGGCTAGCCGGGCTTTTGTCTAGTCTCCTTGAGAAAGGCATCACGCCTTTCACGCACCTTGGCACTCTCCCTCGAGAGCCTTTTCCACTTCACCCCCCGGATTCGTGGCAGTTACTTTCGGCTTCCCCGAACCGTTGTAAAGCAACTGTTAATGGGTACATTAACGAATCCTATGAGGTGAAGCAAGCATCAAAGTGTCGATTTCCGACGGATTCTATCTGAACGATCGTTCGAAATCGCCGTCCTGACGTGGGAAATCCATGCAGACGACACTGACATCGATGTCGCGGCAGTCAAATTTACTGCCGCTCACCCTCTTCCAGTCGCATGGACAGGCGAATGCGTCCCTGCTTGTCGACTTCCAGCACCTTGACGCGTACTTCCTGGCCTTCCGACAGTTCGTCGGAGACATTCTCGACACGCTTATCTGAGATCTGGGAAATGTGAACAAGCCCATCCTTGCCCGGCAAAATCGTGACGAAGGCACCAAAGTCCATCAAACGCGCGACCTTGCCTTCGTAGACCTCGCCCGCGACCACGTCACGAGTCAATTCTTCGATTCGCTTAACGGCCGCATCAGCCGCAGACTTGTCGACAGCGGCAATCCTCACCGTTCCATCATCATCCAGATCGATGGTCGTCCCGGTCTCTTCGGTAATCGCGCGAATGGTGACGCCACCCTTGCCGATCACGTCACGGATGCGATCCGGGTTGATCTTGATGGTCGTGATACGGGGCGCCCACTCGGACATGTCCTCACGGGGCGTATCGATGACCTTGTTCATTTCGGTCAGGATGTGCAGCCGCGCTTCCCGCGCCTGGTCCAGCGCTCGCTCCATGATCTCGCGGGTGATGCCGGCGATCTTGATATCCATCTGCAGGGCGGTGACGCCGTCCGTGGTGCCGGCCACCTTGAAGTCCATGTCGCCCAGGTGATCTTCATCACCCAGGATATCGGTCAACACGGCAAAGCGGTCGTTATCCAGGATCAGGCCCATGGCCACACCGGCCACCGGCGCCTTGATCGGGACACCGGCGTCCATCAGCGCCAGACTGGTTCCACAAACCGAAGCCATGGAGCTGGAGCCGTTGGACTCGGTGATCTCGGACACCACACGCACGACATAAGGGAACTCGCTTTCGAGATCCGGCAGCACGGCAGCCACACCCCGACGAGCCAACCGGCCATGACCGATTTCGCGGCGCTTCGGTGAGCCCATGAACCCGGTCTCACCCACGCAGTACGGGGGGAAGTTGTAATGCAGCATGAACGGGTCTTTGGTTTCGCCCGACACACTGTCAATGATCTGAGAGTCGCGGCCCGTCCCGAGGGTCGTCACGACCAGAGCCTGTGTCTCACCGCGGGTAAACACGGCGGACCCATGCGCGCGCGGTACTGCGCCAACCTGGATATCCAGACCACGCACGGTGCGCGTGTCACGCCCGTCAATCCGGGGGTGTCCGTCCAGCACACGACTGCGAACAATCCGCTTCTCCAACTTGGAGAACGCGCCCGCCACATCCGATGCCGTCCACTGGGCGTCTTCGTCTTCACCCGCCAGTTTTTCGATTAGCGCCGTGCGGATCTCGGCCAGGCGGTCCTGGCGTGCCAGCTTGTCAGCAATCGAGTAGGCCTCGGTCACTTCAGCTTCAGCTGCGGAAACCGCTTCGGCCAACGCGGTATCTTCCGCCGGTGCTGACCACTCCCATGCAGGCTTACCCGCCTCTGCCTTGAGTTCTTCGATGGCCTGGATGGCGATCTGCGACTGCTCATGACCGAACAGGACCGAACCCAGCATGACCTCTTCGGTCAGCACCTCGGCTTCGGACTCGACCATCAGCACCGCGTCCTTGGTGCCGGCCACGACGAGATCCAGCGCGGAGGATTCGATCTGGGTGGTCGACGGGTTGAGCACGTACTCGCCGTCGATGTAACCGACTCGCGCCGCGGCGATCGGACCGGCAAAGGGACAACCGGACAGGGTCAGCGCAGCGCTGGCGCCGATGAGCGCCGGGATGTCGGGCTGCACTTCAGGGTTCAACGAGATCACCGTTGCAACGACCTGAACCTCGTTCAGGAAGCCCTTCGGGAACAGCGGCCGGATGGGCCGGTCGATCAAGCGAGACGTCAGCGTCTCACCTTCGGTCGGACGACCTTCACGCTTAAAAAAACCACCCGGAATGCGACCACCGGCGTAGAAACGCTCCTGGTAGTTCACCGTCAACGGGAAGAAGCCTTGGCCCGGTTTTGCCTCCTTCTGCGCCACGGCGGTGACCAGCACAACCGTGTCATCCATGTTCACCGTGACGGCGGCGGAGGCCTGACGCGCAATCGCGCCGGTTTCGAGCGTGACGGTATTGGCACCGTACTGAAAGGTCTTCTTGATCGAATCCATTATTTATCCGTTGCAAAAAAACGGCCGACAGAAAGTCGGCCGGTGTCGAATCGTTGCGGCCTAGCGGCGTAGACCGAGTTCTTTAATCAGAGCCTGGTAACGCCCAAGATCCTTTTTCTTGAGGTAGTCCAGCAGCTTGCGGCGATGGTTGACCATCTTGAGTAGGCCGCGGCGGGAGTGATGATCCTTCTTGTGCTTGGCGAAGTGATCACCCAGCTCGGTGATACGCTTGGACAGCAGCGCCACCTGAACCTCAGGCGAGCCGGTGTCAGCACTCGAACGCTGATGCTTACCGATCACGCTCTGCTTCTGGTCAGACGACAAGGACATTCAATTACTCCTGAAAAACGGTACGCCCGAGGGCATCGAAGGGCGCGTATTCTAGTGCGGCAATCACGCGAAAACAAGGACTTTTGCACAGCGTCCGCCGCACGGCGTCACAGGCATCGCAAAGAGCCTAGGACGGCGTATCGCCAGCTGGCTGTGAAGCCATCACCCGACGCGGCCCGACACGGCCATCGTCGAGGATCTCACCGATACCGATCAAGTCGTTGCCGGGCCCCAGCATGGCCACCAATCCTTCGGTCGGCGCCTTGGGCACCTGCACCGCTTGCCCCCGCCTCAGAAAGTAGGCTGAGTCAGCATTGACATGGACTGTGGGCCAATCGGCCACCGCCGTGGTTGCTGGCAACAACAATTGATCCAGGGCTGCAACGTCGTCTGACAACGATTCGATTTGATCCATCGTAACCATGGCGCCTTCGAATGGGCCGGCCTGGGTTCGATGCAAAGCGGCAACATGGGCACAGCCACCCGCCGCCTTGGCGATGTCTTCGACCAGCGTACGGATATAGGTGCCTTTCGAGCACGAGACAGACAGCGTCACGGATTCGGCTGTCTGATCAATGAGCTCTATGGCATGAATGCTGATGCGGCGCCGCTTACGCTCTACGGTTTCTCCGGCGCGCGCCAGTTCGTAGAGCCGGCGACCCTGGTGCTTGACCGCCGAGTACATGGGGGGAACCTGCTCGATCTCGCCGACGAAGTCTTGGGCGGCAGCGACAAACGATCGGGGATCGAGGCCGCCGTGTTCTGCAACCTCCCCTTCCGCGTCACCGGTGGTCGTCGCCGTTCCCAGCTGAGCCGTGACGGTATAGCGCTTGTCGGCATCCAGCAGATAGCCCGAGAGTTTGGTGGCCTCACCAAAGCAAATGGGTAGCATGCCTGTCGCCAAGGGGTCGAGACTGCCGGTATGTCCCGCTTTTTGGGCCTTAAACAGCCACCGAACCCGCTGCAACACGCCGTTGCTGCTGGCGCCAGCCGGTTTGTCCAATAAAAGAATGCCGCTAACCGGCCGCCCGCGTCGTTTTCTCGCCATGAAGCGTCGGGCTCTTAGTCCGCGTCGGGCGGCGTTTGGTGATCGTCACTGAGCAGCGAACGAATGCGGTCACTATCCGCCTGGCTGTAATCGGGCATAAAACGCAGCGACGGCGTGTGTCGCAGCGACATTGCCTGGGCGACCCGGTGGCGAAGATAGGGCGCCGACTCGTTCAGCACCTCCACAGCCTGATCCGCGGCCGCGCGATCGCCCAGAGCGCTGATGTAGACGCGCGCAACTGACAAATCCTTGGTGACCTCGACATCCGTTACCGTCGCCAGACCCAAACGGTGATCGCGGACATCCATGGAAATGACCTGGCCGAGAATACGCTTAATGCGTGATCCGACCCGACTGGACCGTGGCGCTTCTCTTGGCACAGCTGTAACCGTCGACCGAGGCGCTAGGCCTCGGCCGTCTCGGCAACCTTACGCTGGACTTCGATGCGCTCGAACACCTCGATATTGTCGCCTGGGCGCACATCGTTGTAGTTCTTCACCGCGATGCCGCATTCGGTACCGGCATCGACCTTTTGCACGTCGTCCTTATGCCGGCGCAGCGATTCCAGCTCGCCCTCGTAGATCACGACGTTGTCGCGCAACACGCGGATGGGCAGTCCGCGGCGGACCTGACCCTCGACCACGAGACAGCCTGCGACCTTGCCCCACTTGGTGGCCTGGAACACGTCGCGCACCTCGGCGGTACCGACGATTTGTTCCTTGGTCTCGGTGCCCAGCAGACCGCTGACCGCGTCGCGCATGTCGTCCATCACGTCGTAGATCACGCTGTAGTAGCGCACATCCACGCCGGCTTCCTGTGCGGCCTTGCGGGCTTTACCGTCAGCTCGCACGTTGAAACCAATCACCAGGGCATTGGACGCCGCGGCGAGATCGATATCGGACTCGCTGATTCCACCGACATTGGAGGACACCACCTTGACCGAGACTTCTTCGGTCGGGATGTTCGCAATGGCATCTGCCAAGGCCTCGACGCTGCCCTGCACATCACCCTTGATCATGATGGCCAGCTGCTTGAGCCCGCCTTCGGACAAGCTGGCCATCATCGCGTTTCGACGATCCTTGGCCAGATCCATCTGACGCTTCTCGCGCTGTTTGGCTTCACGCAACTCGACCAGCTCGCGCGCCTTCTTCTCGTCGGCAACAGCAAGCACCTCGTCGCCGGCTTCCGGCGTACCGGACAAACCCAGCACCTCGGCCGGCATGGACGGGCCGATGGAATCAACCTGGCTTCCGCTCTCGTCAAACAAGGCGCGCACACGTCCAAAATTGGCGCCGGCAATAATGACGTCGCCCTTGCTCAGCGTGCCTTCCTTCACCAAAACCGTTGCCACAGGTCCGCGCCCTTTCTCAAGGCTGGACTCCACGACAACACCCTTGGCTGGTGCATCGACCGGCGCGCTCAATTCCAGCACTTCGGCCTGCAGCAGAATCGCTTCGAGCAGCGCGTCGACGCCCTCACCCGAGTGCGCAGACACATTGATGAACTGGTACTCACCCCCCCATTCTTCGGGGATCACCTGCTCCTGAGACAGCTCATTGCGAACGCGCTCGGGATCGGCTTCGGGCTTGTCACATTTCGTGACGGCAACCACCATCGGCACACCAGCGGCCCGACCGTGATCGATGGCCTCTTTGGTCTGCGGCATGACGCCATCGTCAGCGGCCACCACGAGCACCACGACATCGGTCGACGACGCGCCGCGCGCACGCATCTTGGTAAACGCGGCATGCCCTGGGGTATCCAGGAAGGTCACGATCCCGTTGGGGGTTTCAACATGATAGGCGCCGATGTGCTGCGTGATGCCCCCGGCCTCACCAGACGCGACCCGTGACTTGCGGATGTAATCCAATAGCGACGTCTTGCCGTGATCGACGTGACCCATGATGGTCACAACCGGCGGACGAGGCTGTTTGGTGATCGAGTCATCCGACTCACCCACCGCACCCTGAATCAGTGATTCTTCGCGGTCCGCCTCGCTAACACGCTTGACGGAGTGCCCCATCTCCTCGACCAGCAGCGTGGCCGTGTCCTGATCCAGGACCTGGTTAATGGTCGCCATTTCACCCATCTTCATCATGTCGCGGATGAGATCAGTGGCCTTGACAGCCATGCGCTGCGCCAGCTCGCCCACCGTAATGGCCTCCGGCACTGCCACCTCACGTACGACCGGTGCTGTCGGCTTGGCAAAACCATGCTCCGTCTTGACGCGAACGCGTGACGGCGAGCGCCCCGACTTGCGGCGTCGACCGGCCTTGCCCTTGGCGACGTGCAATTCCTCGCGACGGCGCTGCTCTTCTTCAGCCTTGTTACGGGGCGGGGCCGGCGGCGGTGCCTTGGACGCACGCCGCAGGTTCTCAGCCGCACGACGGCGTGCAGCCTCCAGTTCACCGCGTGCCAGCTCGTCGGCAATGACACGACGTTTGGGGCCGGCAGGCTCGGCTGGCGCGTCTTCCGGTTTATCGGCCGGCTTGCTGTCTGCAGGCTTTTCAGCCTCCTTGGCCTCGTCCTTAGCCTCAACCTTGGGCGCCTCGGCCTGCTTGGCTTCAGCTTCGGCGGCCGCCTTCTTAGCCGCTTCCTCTTCCGCCTTGGCTTTTGCGGCTTCGGCTTCGGCCTGCTGCTTCTCAGCTTCCTCAGCAGCCTTGCGTTCGGCTTCGACGGCCGCGGCGGCCTCGGCCTCAGCCTTGGCTTTTGCCTCTGCTTCGGCTTCGGCCTCGGCGGCTGCCTTGGCTTCCGCAGCCTGCTTGGCGGCCTCTTCAGCCTCCAGGCGCGCCTTCTCCTCCGCCAGCTTGGCGGCTTCCTGTTCGCGAGCCTGTTCCTCGGCCGCAGGATCGCGACGCACGAAGGTGCGCCGCTTGCGCACCTCCACGTTCACGGTCCGAGCCGGCGAACCGCGTTGGCCGCTCACCTTCAACTGGCTGCGTTTACGCGACGGAACGCTAATGCGTTTGTCGCTGGGTGCAGAAAGCTTGACCGAGCTGGTTCCGCCACGGAGGTGGCGAATCAGGGTCAGCTTGTCTTCGTCGGAAATTTTGGCGTCGGCGCTCGTGGCGTCGATCCCGGCATCCGCAAGTTTGGTCAGCAGTGCGTCAACAGCAATGCCGACTTCCTTGGCCAGGTCCTGGACTGTCATCTCAGCCATTCGAGTCCTCTCAATTCAATACGTGGATCAGTTCGCAAACAGGCAGGTTTAATTACTCCGCCGCCGCTTCCTCATCCTCAAACCAATGGGCGCGGGCGGCCATAATCAATTCGGCCGCCTTGGCGTCCGTCAGACCGCCCAGGCCTGAAATTTCGTCTGTTGCCGCGTCGGCCAACTCATCCCGGGTGGTGAAGCCTTCCGCGGCCAGCGCATAGGCCACCACCTCGGACATGCCCGGCAGGGCAACCAGATCTTCAGAAGGCTGGGCTTTGTCACCCTCGCCTCCACCGATCGCGCGCGATAACAGGACGTTGCGTGCTCGGTTACGCAGCTCCTCGGCAATCCCGTCATCAAACTCTTCGATCTGGGTGAGCTCATCCGCCGGGACATAAGCGATCTCCTCGATGGAGGTAAACCCTTCCTGGACCAGGATGACAGCGACCTCTTCGTCCACATCAAGCTGGTTGCGGAACAACCCGATCAGCCGCTCCGCCTCATCTTCACCCTTGCTCTCTGCGTCTTCGATGGTCATGACGTTCAGCGTCCAGCCTGTCAGCTCGGACGCCAGGCGCACGTTTTGTCCACCTCGACCAATGGCCTGAGCCAGCTTTTCGCCGTCCACCGCCACGTCCATGGCATGCGAGTCCTCATCCATGATGATGGAGGCAACATCAGCAGGCGCCATGGCATTGATCACGAACTGCGCCGGATTCTCGTCCCACAACACGATATCCACACGTTCGCCACCGAGTTCATTCGACACGCTTTGAACACGTGAGCCGCGCATGCCCACACAGGCGCCAACGGGGTCGATTCGCTTGTCCTTGGCCAGGACGGCAACCTTGGCCCGCAGCCCCGGATCGCGCGCCGCGCCCTTGACGTCGATCAGCCCCTGGCCGATTTCCGGAACTTCCATACGGAAAAGTTCGATCAAAAACTCCGGCCGCGTGCGGCTCACGAACAACTGCGGACCGCGGGGCTCAGCCCGGACGTCATAAAGAAATCCGCGGACGCGATCACCAGGCCGCATCGGCTCACGTGGAATCAGCTGGTCACGCGGAATAATGGCTTCGGCGTTGCCACCCAAGTCCATGATGACGGCCCCGCGCTCCATGCGCTTGACCAGACCGGTGATCAGTTCGCCGACTCGATCCTGGTAGGCCTCGACCACCTGTGCCCGCTCGGCCTCGCGCACTTTCTGCACGATGACCTGCTTGGCAGCCTGTGCGGCAATGCGGCCGAACTCCACGGACTCCATCGGCTCTTCCACATAGTCGCCGACTTCAATGCCTTCGTACTGCTGCTGCGCATCGGACAAACGAATGGAGCGCGACTCGGCGATGAACACCGGGCCCTCGTGATCCTCGCCAGCTTCTTCAGCGGTCGGCGCGTCATCGGGTACGACTTCCCAGCGGCGGAAGGTGTTGTAGGCCCCAGTCTGACGATTGACCTCGACGCGGGCGTCGATGTCATCGATATGTTTCTTACGCGTGGCCGAGGCCAGCGCCATTTCGATGGCTTCGAAAATGATGTCCTTCTCGACGCCCTTTTCGTTGGACACCGCATCGACTACGAGCAGTACGTTCTTGTTCATTTCACCCGCCATTCCTAGGACCTATTCCTCTGGCACCAGCCGTGCCGTGTCGATGTCGCGCAACGCAAACCGGTGCAGCTCACCATCAACTGTCATTTCGATCGTCTCGTCGTCTCGCGCCATCAACTGGCCGCGAAAACGTTTGCGTCCCTCGATGCTATCCACCAGCCGAAGCTTGATCTCCCAGCCGACGAACGCATCGAAGTGCTGTGGCTTCACCAACGGCCGATCGAGACCTGGCGATGACACCTCCAGCGTGTAGTGACCCGAGATCGGGTCTTCAACGTCCATGAGCGCACTGACCTCGCGACTCACACGTTCACAATCACCCAGACCAATTCCGTCCGCGTGATCGATGTAAAGCCGCAGGATTTGCTCACCATCACCGCCGGCCAGTTGCAGCCACACAAGCTCATAGCCGAGGGACTCGACCACGGGCTCAATCAGTGCTGTCAGATCTCGCTGCAAAGCTTTCAAATCCTCAAGAATAAAAAAGCCCCGATCGGTCGGGGCTCCCTTATTCGGTCAGCTCGCCTGCCGCCCCAAACCATGAGCAGCACGCGACACGTTACTTAAAGACGTCTACCGCACAGACCGGATGACACCCGACGTGCAGGCTAAACGCCCCGCATGAGGCGCAGAATTATAGGGATGACCGCCCCTACACTCAAGGAGGCAAATCAGTAAAGACCCGCCAACGCTCACAAATGCTGCACACGAGCCAGGAACAACCAGACCTGGAACATCAAACAACCTGGAAACCACTTCATCGTGCGGACCCAAGTTGCTGTCGCACATACGAAAAAGCCCCGTCGGAGACGAGGCTTTTAAGAAGATTGGTAGCGGGGGCAGGATTCGAACCTGCGACCTTCGGGTTATGAGCCCGACGAGCTGCCTGGCTGCTCCACCCCGCACCAGGGAGGCGCATAGTACAGACCTCCCTACCGCCCTGCAACGGATTCTTTGTAAATCATTTTATTTCAATGATTTACCACTTCCTTCTGCCGCGAGTTCGCGCAAAAACAACGGCACGTGCTCCAGATTTCTCCCCGGAAGCGACCCGCTAGGCGGCCGCTGCCTGTGCAGCATCGGCAATCGCACAAGCCTCGTCGGCAAGCTTATCGCCGTCGACCGGGGTACGCGCCGCGATCAGCTTGCGTATCTGGGCGAACTCGCGCGGCCGATTGACGGCATGCGCCGCAGCGATGATGCCGGCCTGCAGATAGAAAACGACAAATGAGTCCTCATCCCGCGTGCCACGTAACACGGTTTGATCGTGTGCACCCAATAGGCCGGCCATTTGCAACTTCAAATCGAACTGATCTGACCAGAACCACGGCACGGCTTCATGCGGCTCGTCCTGTCCACAGATGCTGCGCGCCGCGGTTCTGGCCTGCTCCTGGGCAGCTGGGACCGACTCAAGCCGGGCTGCGTGGCCCAGAAACCGGTTCGCGTGATTCGCACAGTCACCCACGGCATAGATGTGCGGGTCATTCGTCCGGGAATAGGCATCCGCGACAATCCCGTTGTCGACGGTGAGTCCAGCCGCATCCGCGAGTTCCGTCTCCGGGATCACGCCGATACCGACCACGACCACATCAACCTGTAAGCACTTGCCATTGGTTAATGTCACCGACTGTACCTGTCCGGCTCCCTGCCATTCGTCAATGCCGGTACCGGTCAGCACCTGGACGCCGCGACGCGAGTGGGCCTGCTCAAAATACGCCGACATCGGGGCATCGACCACGCGCTGCAGCAATCGATCGCCCATCTCGACGACGGTGACATCCAGCCCCGCCTTGATGGCTGACGCGGCCGCCTCCAGTCCGATGAAACCACCGCCCACGACCAGAAGCCGCTTCCCTGCCTCAAATGAAGGCTTGAGCCGGTCGATGTCAGCCAGCGTGCGGATGTAGTGCACGTTGGCCGCCGCATCGGCTGGTTCACCCAGGCGTCGAACCCGGGCTCCAGTCGCCAGGATGAGATCGTCATACCCGACGGATGCTTCATCAGACAAAGTGACCTGCCGAGCCTGCCGATCAATGGCAGTCACCCGCAGGCCGGTCTTGCATTCGATATTCGCCTTCTCAAGCATGGCGGGCTTGCGGATTGTCAGCGATTCACGCGCCATGCTCCCGTCGAGATACGCCTTGGACAACGGCGGTCGCCGGTAGGGCAGCTCGTCCTCATCGCCAAAGACGAGCACCCGCCCTTCATAACCGTTTTGGCGCAGTGCAAATGCAGCTTCAATGCCGGCCTGCCCGCCGCCAACAATCACCGTTGTTGGTCGATTTTGTGTCTCGTCCATGATCTCAGTCAGTCGTTAAATGGCGCGGAAAGTCTAGCGTGAACCGGCCGCAGTGCGTTTGCGCTAGCCAGGCTCCGAACAAACGAAGGCCGAAGCCAACGTCAGCTTCGGCCTTGTCGCAAAACATGGGTTGTGGACGCGCTAGGCGGCCTTCGGCCCCTCCATCATGCGCTGCATCTCGGCTTCAAAGGCTGGCAACTGCTCCAGAAACGCCTTGTTGTCGTGATCCCAGGGATGGAAGCCGGGGCGGAAGTAGTCCACCCATTCCGGAATGGTCTTCCGTAGCGCCCCCGGAGAACGGAACAAAAAATCCGCCAAGCCCACATAGCCCTTCACACGCGCCACCAAGCCGCGCTCCAGCGTGGCGTCGGCTTTGACCATCCGCCAGTGAAAATTGGCCACCAACGGCCAGAAGATGACCGTAGCCAGCACCAGCCCCAAGCTGCGCTTGAGGTAGGTACTGGTGCCTGGCTCCATGACCGCCGCCCACACATCGTAGGCCACGGCCTTGTGCTCGGTTTCTTCCAGCGCATGCCAGTTCCAGATCTTGGTCAGGACAGGATCGGAGTCACCCATGATGCTCGGGTCGGCCAGTAGCTTGTCGGCCATGATGGCCGTGAAATGCTCCAGGGCGATGGTCGCCGACAGCTGCATCGACTTTGGTCGATTTGCCTTGATGTATTCCAGCAGGCGATCCACGCGGGCCTCCATGGCCTCAACCGGCATGCCCGCAGCGGAGACCGCCTCGTTGTAGGCCTCATGCTCGCGGCCGTGCATGGCCTCCTGACCGATGAATGCGGTGACTGCCTGTTTCAGTTCCGGATCGGTGATCTGGTCCCGGTAGTGCCGCACCGCGTGCATGAAGAACCGCTCACCGACCGGGAAGAACACCGACAGCGTGTTGAAGAAGTGCGTGACGTACGGACCGCGCTCGTGCCAGTTCAGTACATCTCGCGAACCTAGATTGAACCGGAAGTCCCGTCGAATGGGCAGCATGTTTAACGCTCCGATGGATGTCAGTGTCACCATACGGTGTCAACGTTGGATCACAATGTCAACATCACTTGATGTAATATTCTCTCTATTGATGTCATCACCCCTCGTCCTCGACCGGCTTGTAGGATGGGGCGCATTGCCGCATGGGGGGCACAGCACAGATGGACGACACCATGAGCACATCCGACAAGGCAGCCGCCGCCCAAGGCGACCAGCCCGCGGAATACCGCATCCGTGAGTTATCGCGACTGTCGGGCACCAGCGTGAGGAATATCCGGGCCTATCAGGACCGGGGCTTAATCCCGCCTCCGATTCGCCGGGGCCGGGTCAGCATCTACAACTACGATCACCTGTCTCGACTGCGGGTCATCAGCGAGATGATTAGCCGGGGCTATACGCTCACGAGCATTGGCGAGCTATTCCAGGCCATGGAAGCCGGCCACGACATCGCCGACCTCATGGGCCTGCAACGCGCGGTATCGTCACCATGGACCGATGAAGTCCCGCAAACCTATTCGCTGGGAGATCTGATGCGCCTGTTCCGCGGTCACTTTTCCCCGAGGTGGCTGATGATCGCCACTGACCTGGGCCTGCTGGAACAGACCGGTGCAAAATTTCGTGCGCCCAGCCCGAAAATCGTCCACGCCGCGGCCGAACTGGTGGCCGCAGGCATCCCGTTCGAAGACATGGTCAGCGTCGTGCGCAAACTGCGTGCGAATGTCGAGGCGGCCAGCGAAGACATGGTGCGGCTGGTCGAACGCCACTGCTTCGACAAATACGGCCCGGGCCTACCCCCAGCAGACAAAGTGCCCGAGCTGGCCGAGCTGGTCTGGCGCCTTCGGCCATTAGTGGAGCAAGGGGTGCTGTCTGAGGTTGCGCGATCGATGGAAATCGCCGCCAACAAACACCTGGGCGACCGCTTGTCTTATGTGCTGGAATCGCTTTACGAGCAACAAAATCGCACACCGGAACGCGAGCCTGACTCGCAAGAGTGATCGAGTAGCTGCCCCTGCGCTGACCCGCGACTGATGAACTGCTGGTGCCGGGCTGAATCATCGCGGAGAACGAGGGATCGACTCGGGCCGACCTGCCCCTCGCCGCTATGCGGCGCCGTCGCTTCGCTCCCGCGACCGATTCGGCCGTCCTGGCCCAATCGTCGAACCGTGGGCTCTCATCCAAATCCCCTTCCCCACCAAACGAAAAAGCGCCGCTGGTGCGGGGCTTAATCATCGCGGAGAAGGAGGGATAGACTCGGGCCATCCTGGCCCTCGCCGCTGCGCGGCGCCGTCGCTTCGCTCCCGCGTCCGATTGGGCCGTCCTGGCCCAATCGTCGAACCGTGGGCTCTCATCCAAATCCCCTTCCCCACCAAACGAAAAAGCCCCGCTGGTGCGGGGCTTAATCATCGCGGAGAAGGAGGGATAGACTCGGGCCATCCTGGCCCTCGCCGCTACGCGGCGCCGTCGCTTCGCTCCCGCGTCCGATTGGGCCGTCCTGGCCCAATCGTCGAACCGTGGGCTCTCATCCAAATCCCCTTCCCCACCAAACGAAAAAGCCCCGCTGGTGCGGGGCTTTCTCATTTGGCGGAGAAGGAGGGATTCGAACCCTCGAGGGGCGTAAACCCCAACACGCTTTCCAGGCGTGCGCCTTAAACCGCTCGGCCACTTCTCCCTAGTTTTGTCCGGCCGCTACGCTAAGTGGCGACTGGCAGGGCGCGCGATGGTAGCGATATCGCCGATGGATGGCAATGCCGGGGCGTGCGCTAGCCCTGTTCTGTTTCCGCTGGCTCTTCCGGCTGGGCGGGTGCCGCCTCGAACTCGGGGAGTGGTGCGGGCACCTCCAAGCAGGCGTGCTCGTCGCCGCTGGTGTCGTCCTTTGCAAACTCGACAGATTCAGGGACTTGAGGAATGCGGAACTCATCCGTCGGCTCAGGCGCAGCCACACCCGGTCCATCTTTGAGATAGGGATACGCCACCGCGCGGTGGTAGGGCTCGTCCAGGTCGCAGGGTGTGCTGGCGCAACCTGCCGCGGCCAGGGCCAGTACGGCTGTGAAGAGGGTCTTGCTGTGCATTCAGTGCTCCAGAGCGCCGGCATCGACCAGTGCGGTGCGAACCGGGGTTTCGAATTGAGATTGCAGACGGACGAGCGGCAGGCGAATGCCGCCTCCAATCCGTCCCATTTGCTGCAGCGCCCATTTAACTGGAATGGGGTTCGGGTCTAGGAACAGCGAACTGTGCAGCCCCACCATCGGTGCATCTGCTTCGCGCGTGGCTTCGACGTCGCCCGCGCGTGCGGCATCACAAAGCCGGCGCATCTGTTCGGGCACCACATTCGCGGTCACCGAAATCACGCCATCAAAGCCCGCCAGCATGGCATCAGCCGACGTCCCATCGTCTCCGGACAGCAGCACGAACGGTTGTGGAAGCCGACTCCGCAACGTCTCCACGCGCTCGCGGTCTCCGACGGCTTCTTTCAACGCGACAATCCGTGGGTGCGCGGCCAGCCTGACGGCCGTTTCCGGAAGCAGATCGCAGCCAGTTCGGCCCGGAACGTTGTAGAGAATGACAGGGATGCTAGAGGCTTCGGCAACCGCCCAGTAATGCTGGTAAAGCCCTTCCTGTGGCGGCTTGTTGTAATACGGCGTGACCACCAGGGCACCGGCGGCACCCGCCTGCCCAGCCTCGACCGTCAACGCGATGGCTTCTGCTGTGGAGTTGGCGCCGGTACCGGCAATGACCGGGACGCGTTGATCGGCCACGGCAATGACCCGGCGGATGACCTCCAGATGCTCGTCGACCGACAGGGTTGCGGACTCGCCCGTGGTGCCCACGGCCACCAGGCCCTCAGTGCCGGCTTGGATATGCCAATTCACCAGGGCATCCAGCGCATCGAAATCCACGCGACCGTCCGGATGCATTGGAGTCACTAGCGCGACGTTGCTGCCTTCAAACATTGGATTGCACTCTGGCCAGGCAGCCCTCGGGCGGCCGGCATTTGCTAGAATTTCGAAAAGTCACGGGGGCGAGGCGCGCCCGCTTCCGAATCGCCGCAGCCCCTGTAAGGCGCGGCAGTATAACGTAGACAATCTGATATGCCGCATACGCAACACCTGCTGTCGATCGCACTCAACGGTCCCCAGCAGGCAGACCTTTCCCGGTCCGTCGTCTCCGAGATCGCCAGCCGCGGCTGCAGCATTCTTGAATGCCGCCTGTACCCGGTCGGTGACCAGTTTGCCGCCAACCTGTTGGTCAGCGGCAACTGGAGCAGCCTGGGCCGACTCGAAACCGCGCTACCGGCGATTGCCGGCGATCTGGGCCTGACGGCGCATTGCACACGCAGCGCGCCGCGTCCCATGGATGACAAGCTGCGCCCCTATGCCGTCGAGATCATCGCACCGCAGGAAGCTGGCTTGCTCAGGGATGTGCTGGAGTTCTTCCGCAGTCACGACGCCTCGGTGGTCGAGATCGCCGCCCAGCACTATGACGCGGCGCAGACTGGCGCGGCGCTTGCGAACCTGCAGTTGGTGGTCCATGTCCCTGTGAATGCGCACCCGCCGGCGCTGCGCGAATCTTTCATGGACCTTTGCGACGAGTTACATGCCGACGGCCTGCTGGACCCGATCAAGAACTAGATTCAACTCGAACGACCCACGCTTAGGAGACAGCCGCAGATATGACGATAGAGATCGGACAACCCGCACCGGATTTCTCTGCACCGGCCACGGGTGACCAAACGCTTTCGCTGGCGGACTTCAAGGGCAAGCACTTGGTGCTGTATTTCTACCCCAAGGACAGCACCCCCGGATGCACGCAGGAAGGCCAGGATTTTCGCGACCTGTATTCCCAGTTCCAGGCGGCCGGCGCCGAGGTGCTGGGCGTTTCCCGCGAAGGCATTCGCTCGCATGAGAACTTCAGGGCCAAGCACGAGTTTCCGTTCCACCTGCTGTCCGATCCTGACGAAACCGTCTGTCAGGCCTACGACGTGATGAAAGAAAAAAACATGTACGGCCGCAAGTACATGGGGATCGAGCGATCGACCTTCCTGATCGACGGCGAGGGCCGACTGCGCGAGGCCTGGCGCAAGGTCAAGGTCAAGGGCCACGCGCAAGCGGTTCTTGAGGCGATTCAAGCACTGTAACGATTCAGACACGAGGGGCGGCCAACACCGCCCCTCGTTTGGTTTAGCCACCGGGGAGCACCGGAATGACGACCCGCATCTTTGTACTGGACACCAACGTCCTGATGCACGACCCCTCCGCATTGTTTCGATTCGAAGAGCATGACCTCTATATCCCCATGGTGGTGCTGGAGGAGCTAGATGCTGCCAAGAAAGGCACCAGCGAGGTGTCGAGGAACGTCCGTCAGGTCAGTCGTTTTCTTGATGAGATGATCCACGGCGTGGACGAACAGGCGATCGAAGCCGGCCTCGCCCTACCCGACTTCGGCCTCAATATCCGTAACAAGGCCGTGCCATCCGGGCGTCTGTACTTCCAGACCCGACCACCCAATGTCGAATTGCCCGATCTGCTGCCTGGCAACAAACCCGACAACAGTATTCTCGTCACCACCCTGGCACTGAAGGCGGAGCACCCAAATCGTCAGGTCACGCTGGTGTCCAAGGACATCAACCTGCGCATCAAGGCCGCTATCACCGGCATTCCGGCCGAGGACTACGCCAGCGATCGCGTGTTGGATGATCTGGATTTGCTGGATGCCGGCTACAAGGCGCTGCCGGAGGGGTTCTGGTCAGCCCATGGCGACAACATGGAGTCGTGGACGGATGATCGAGGCTCTGCGCACTACCGGCTGGGCGGCCCCGAAATCCAGGACCTGCATGCCAACCAGTTCGTGTATTTCGAGGATGGCAGCGGCCCAGACCTCATCGTCCGATCCGTTGGAGAGGACACGGCCACGCTGCAGGTCATTAATGACTACAGCGAAGGCAAACAGTCCGTCTGGGGCGTTCATGCCCGCAATCGCGAGCAGAACCTAGCCCTTAATCTGCTGCTCGACCCCAGTATCGATTTTGTCACCTTGCTTGGCGCCGCCGGGACCGGCAAGACCTTGCTAGCGCTGGCCGCCGGTCTGGCGCAAACGCTGGATCAATCGCGCTTTCGCGAGATCATCATGACCCGCGTCACCGTGCCGGTCGGTGACGACATCGGCTTTCTCCCCGGCACCGAAGAAGAAAAAATGACGCCCTGGATGGGGGCGCTCATGGACAACCTCGAGGTACTCACCCAGTCCGACGACGCCGGTGAATGGGAACGCGCTGCCACGAACGAACTGCTGTCCAAGCGGATTAAGATTCGCTCGGTCAACTTCATGCGCGGACGCACCTTCGTCAACCGCTACATCATTCTTGATGAGGCGCAGAATCTCACGCCCAAGCAGATGAAAACCCTGATCACCCGCGCAGGCCCAGGCAGCAAGATTGTTTGCCTGGGCAACCTCAGCCAGATCGACACACCCTATCTCACGGAAACCAACTCGGGGCTGACCTACGTCGTCGACCATTTCCGTGGCTGGGAGCACGGTGGTCATGTGACCCTGGCGCGCGGTGAGCGCTCCCGGTTGGCAGCCTTCGCGTCGGCTACGCTGTAGCCGTCTCGTGGGTGTCTGCTGGCTCGGGTGGCGCATCGGTATCACGCAGGCGCTCCGGCCAAGCATTGATGATGGCGTTGACGACCGTGGCCAGCGGGATCGCAAAGAACACACCCCAGAACCCCCAAATGCCGCCGAAGAACAGCACCGCGACAATGATGGCCACGGGGTGGAGATCCACGGCCTCGGAGAACAGCAGTGGTACCAGCACATTGCCATCCAGCGCCTGTAGCACCCCATAGGCGATCAGCACGTAGTAGAACTGGGGCTCGGTGCCCCACTGTGCCCAGGCCACGGCTGCAATCGGCGCTGTGATCACCAGCGCGCCCAGATACGGCACCAGCACCGAGAATCCCACCAGTGCGGACAGCAGCATGGCGTAGTTCAAGCCCAGCAACATAAACGTGGCGAACGCGGCGACCCAGACGATGATGATCTCCACGAACTTGCCGCGCACATAGTTCGCCAGCTGGCGGTCGACATCACCCCAGACCCGGCGCAGCAGGCCGATGTCATCAGGCAGAAAACCACGGAACCACGCCTGGATGCTGGTTTTGTCCTTGAGCAGAAAAAACATGAGCAGCGGCACAAGCACCACGTACACCGCGATGTACAACAGCCCGACACCCACCACCACGCTGTTGCTGAGCACGAACTGGCGGAATTCAGCCACGTAGTCGCCGGCCGAAAGCATGACCTCTTCGATTTGCTTGGGCGACACCATGGAGGGGTATTTTTCCGGCAGCGTCATCAAATAGGCCTGGATGTTGCCGATGATGACCGGCACTTCCTGGACAACCTGCGTGGCCTGCCGCGACAACATCGGCAGCAGCAGCACCAACGCTGCCAGCGAACCGGCGCAGAAACTCGCCCAGACCACCGTGACCGACAACCATCTCGGTAGACGCGTGCGTTGCTGAAGTACGGCCACCGGCCCTTCCAGCAGGTAGGCCAGCACCACAGCCACCAGAACGGGGGCCAACGTACCGGCAAAGAACGTGATGATGATCCAGACGGCGAACAGCACCAGCGCCAGACTGACCACCTGGGGATTGGAGAGCTGGCGCTTCAGCCAGTCCTTGACCGCATGCACGACGAATCGGCTCCTTGCCTGGACAGTGGAGGAGGCGCAGCCTTTGGGCATCGTGGCCCCGAGCCGGCTCCTGCAGCAGACCGCTGAACCACCGGGGAGTTCCGGCAACGGGTACGGCCTGAAAGATCGGCGAACTCTCCCGAGCAGCGGAACTCTAATCGGCGTAGGATGAATCCGAGTCGGCGTTCGCGCACCGAATGCCAGCGACTGTAGCACACGCCTCGAAACCACATGATGTCAGTTCTCCGCAATCTGCTGGTCGTGATCTGCACGGCAGCTCTGGCGGCTACGACCGCCCTGGCCAGCGTCAATCTTCCCGATTTCGGAGAGCCGGCGGACCGCACGCTGTCTCCTGCCGAAGAGGCCGATATCGGCGCCCGGATCGAAGCCCAACTCCACGCTGCCGGGCTGATTCTTGAGGATCATCAGCTCACCGAGTACGTCACCCGACTCGGGGCTCGGCTGGCCGTTCATGGAGGAACCGGACCCAACGGCTTCACCTTCTTTGTCATCCGGGATGACTCCATTAATGCTTTCGCATTGCCTGGTGGCTACATCGGTATACACACGGGTCTGATCAAGGCGTCCAGCAGCGAATCGGAACTCGCTGGCGTGGTCGCCCATGAAGAAGCCCACGTCACCCAGCGGCATATTGCACGGCAACTCCAGGGCTCCGCCGGCTGGAACCTGGCCACCGCAGCGCTGGTGGTCGCCGCGGCGTTGGCCGGTGCCACAGACCCCGATCTCGTGCAGGCCGCACTGGGCATCGGATTGGCATCCGTCCAACAGCGGCAGATCAACCACACCCGTAGCCATGAGCTAGAAGCTGACCGACTCGGGATCCGCACGCTCGCACAGGCCGGGTTTGATCCACGTGGTATGGCCACATTCTTTGAACGGCTACACCAGCAAACCCGCCTCTACGGCAATCAGCTTCCCGAGATTCTCCTCACCCACCCGGTCTCGGCCACGCGCGTTTCCGAAGCTTTAAACCGCGCAGAAGAGTACGGGCCGGTCGAACGGGAGAGCTCGAAAGAATACCGTTACATGCGTGCCCGGGCACGGGTTCTGGCTGCCTCCCCGCCCTCGCTGGAGCGCGAATTTTTTCAGCGCTCGCTGGAGCACGATCAGACGGATGACGAAGCTCGCTACGGCCTCGCACTCATCGATATGCTCGGTGGCGATGGTGAAGCGGCGTTAAGGCAGCTGAAGCAAATCGCTGACGCCGACCAGATTAACGTGCAGCTTGCCCTCGCCCAGGCCGAGCAAATCGCGGGTCAGCACCGGGCAGCCCATGCCCGCTACGAAGACACCATGCGGCGCTTCCCTGGCTACGCGCCCACGGCGTTGGCCTACGCCGATACGCTCATCCGCAACGGGGAATCAGACCAGGCTCGACGGGTGCTGCTGGCCAGCCAGGCCTATCAGCGCCATCAACCCGATGCATTCCGCTTGCTGGCCCTGGCGGCCCGAGACAGCGGCCGAGAGCCGGAGGCGCACTATCAGATGGCCGCATTCTTCCGTTACCGCGGCAATTACCGGGCAGCCATCAATCAGTTGCACACCGGCCTGCAGCGACAGGACTTGTCTGAAGTGGAGCGTGCACGGCTGGAGTCACGCATGCTGGAGTACCGACGCAACGCGCCGGCCGAACTCAGACGGAGCGGTTCGACGGGTTAACCGAGGCAAGCAAACCCGCCTCCACCATCCAATCCATGGTTTCACGCAGCATCCGCTCCATGGAAACGCACTCAAAGCCCAGCTCCTGGCGAGCCCGCGTCGTGTCGCAGTAGATGTTGCTGGCGAGCAACGTCACGGTCTCGCGCGTCAGATCCGGTGCTCGTCGGAACACCGGTGCGACGGTCTCCTCCAGCCGCGCGTACGCTGCAAGCACCGGAACTGGCAGCGGCCTGGGCGCGACTGTCCGCCCCAATACACGTGCCACCCGCTTGACCAGCGTCAGGTAGGCGGCATCCTGCCCGCCCAGCAGATAATTGTTACCGACCCGCCCGTCCCGAGCGGCGGCAATATGCGCGCTGGCTACGGCCTCTGCATGGCAAAAAGAACCGCCCCCATCGGGCATGCCGGGCAATCGGCGCTGCTGGATTAGCTGAAACAGCTTGGACCAGTTGTTGTAGTCATAGCGCCCGAGAATATTGGCTGGATTGATGATCACAGCCTGCAAGCCCCGGGCAATACCCCGGCGAATCTCTCGCTCAGCCAAGGCCTTGGTCCGGACGTAATCAATCGGCGACTTTGCTGCGGACACCGGTGTTTGCTCGTTGATCCGACCGGAATGCAAACCGAATGCAACTGCGCTGGAGGTATGAACAAAACGGGCGGCACGCCGCTCAAGCGCCGCCTTGACGAGATTGCGGGTCCCTCGGACATTCACCAGCGTCTGACCGGCTCGATGTCGTCGCCACAAACTGGTATCCCCGGCCACGTGGAACACCACGTCAGCATGCTCCGGCATCGCCGAGCGCACAGCGTCCAAGTCGGTGATATCTCCTTCCCTGCGCTCGACACCCCGGTGCAGGAGCTCGGAGACATCCGAACTAGACCGATGCAATGCCACGACGTCCCAACCGTCGCGCCCCAGCGCTTCGATCAAGTTCAGGCCGACGAATCCCGTGGCCCCGGTCACAAACGCCAGCGGCATCGATACTCCTTAGACGCGCACCCCAGTCATCTCAGGATAGGTAATTGTTCGACGAAGGTCGAATTGACGACTGGCGCGCTGCCGGCATCACGATGCGGCCTGGCGCGAGCCCATTCCAGGACGCGCGACGTCAGACACCGGCACCATGGAAGACCAGTGGCGACAGCTCGGACACTGCCAGTGAATCGCCCGACCAGAGAAACCACACTGCTGGCAGGCGTAGAGCGGTGCGCTGGCCAGCGTGGCTTTTAGCGCCGTATGCAGGGTCTCCAGGGGGGCCGCCAATGGCCCTGGTAATTCGGTCTGATTCAGCGCCAACAGATGGTTGAATGCCGTCCACGATGGCGTGTGCGACAGGTACTCGGCCAGCCGTTCGACGCCCTGCCCGTTACCAATCTCGTCCGCCAGCGCAATCTGCACTGCCGGCGGCGCCTCAGCGCTCGCCAGTTCGTGCAATAGGCTTAACCACTGATCGCGATCATCAACGGCCGCATAGCACCGTTTAAGCGGCTGCAGCGTTTCAACAACATAGCGTGTGTCCTGGCGGACGACGCGTCGGTAGGCACGGATGGCCCCCTTGGGATCTTCTGCGGCCTCACGCGCCTTGCCTTCCAACAGGCTGGCGCGGACACAGTCGCGATCATCGGCCAGCGCTTTCTTGGTCCACTGCAGCGCGGTCTTGGTGTCCTTCTGCCACAGTGCTTCCTCGGCCAGCTCACAGGCATATTGAGCCAGGCGACGGGGCTCCGGGCGGCCCTGCACCTTTTCCTGACGACGGGTGGCCTCGATGGCGCGCTCCCAATCGCGTTCTTTCTCGTAAATCGACACCAGCGACGCCAGGGCCACGTCCAGAAACATGCCCTGCTCCAGCAGCTCCAGATAAAGCCCTTCGGCCCGATCCAGCACGCCTGCCTTCATGTAGTCCTGAGCCAGTTCCAATCGGGCCCGATTGCGGTATTGGTGATCGAGATTAGGCCGAGCGACTAGATTCTGGTGAACCCGTAGCGCCCGATCGACCTCGCCGCGCCGTCGGAACAACGACCCGAGCGCCAGATGCGTTTCCACCGTGTCGTTATCGACCTCGAGTAGGCGGATAAAGACATCCATCGCTTTGTCGGTCTCGTCGTTGACGAGATACTGCACACCTTGCAGGTAATCGGTGTTGGGAGCGGCCGCAGCCTCCGGTGGGCGGACGCGGCTGCGCAGATACCAGCCCACGGCTCCGGCCATGGGCATCAGCAGCAGCGCTAGGCCGAATGCGTCAAACATCGTGGATCGGGAGGTTCCGAAGGTTTTTGAGTTCGGCCTCCTGATCCTTGATTTGGCGGGATTGCCGCTTGATCTGGCGCTTGAGACGGGCCACGCGCAACGCGCTGACCGCCAGCATGATGACGACCACAATCAGCAGTTCGATCACCATCCAGAAGATCAGCGGGCCCGAGAATTCGGCCACCAGCAAGTCGACGGTGACGTGCTCGGTGTTGGTGAAGGCCAATGCCACGCCGAGGCAGAACACCAGGACGAGCGCCAGCACCATGAGAACCCGACCGACGGCGCTACGTTGCTGGTCAGCTGTTTCCGTTGACACGCTCACGCAGCTCCTTGCCGGGTTTGAAATGAGGGAC
Organism: Abyssibacter profundi; assembly: GCF_003151135.1. Classification (NCBI taxonomy): domain Bacteria; kingdom Pseudomonadati; phylum Pseudomonadota; class Gammaproteobacteria; order Chromatiales; family Oceanococcaceae; genus Abyssibacter; species Abyssibacter profundi. The sequence goes on along the minus strand of NZ_QEQK01000004.1, from coordinate 60,544 downwards.
GGCTTTCGAAGGGATGACAACCGCATCGCCCGTCTTGGGGTTGCGACCAATCCGCTGCGGCCGGTGATGCAGCGAGAAACTGCCGAATCCGCGGATCTCGATCCGGTCCTCGCCGGCCAGCGAATCCGTGATCTTGTCCAGTAGCAACTTGACTGCCAGCTCCACATCCTTGTGAGAGAGATGGGGTTGCTGGTCGGCCAATTGATCGATGAGTTCAGACTTGGTCATGAACGCGGTCGCGCTCCTATCGGTCATCACCCGGCCACACTAGAACAAAAGCCCGTGGCGCGCAACACGCCACGGGCTTTTTTCCTCTTTATTTTCCTAAGCTTACAGCGATTGCAAGATGCGCTTACGCGTCCTTGCCGTCACCCATCTGCTCCTTGAGCAGATCACCCAGGCTGGTCGTGCCGGTCTGAGCACTGCGGCTGTACTCGGCCACGGCATCGGCCTCTTCCTTCATTTCCTTGGCCTTGATGGACAGGGAAATCGAACGGGTCTTGCGGTCCATACCGACGATGCGGGCTTCCACCTGCTCGCCAACCGTCAGCGCCGTGCGGGCGTCCTCGATCCGCTCGCGGGCGATGTCGGCCACACGCAGGTAACCGTCGATGCCCTCTTCCAGATCGATGACGGCACCACGCGGATCCACCTCGCGGATGGTACCGGTGACGATGGAGCCCTTCGGATGACGGCCCATGTAGGACGCGAACGGATCCTGTTCCATCTGCTTCACGCCCAGCGAAATGCGCTCACGCTCGGCATCGATGGACAGCACAACGGCTTCGATCTCTTCGCCCTTGGAGAAGTTGCGGACCAGATCGTCGCCTTCTTCGTTCCAGGACAGGTCGGACAGATGGACCAGACCATCGATGCCGCCGTCCAGGCCGATGAAGATGCCGAAGTCCGTAATCGACTTGATGGCGCCCCGGACCTTGTCGCCCTTCTGGAAGTTCTGGGCGAACTCTTCCCACGGGTTGGGGATGCACTGCTTGATACCGAGGGAAATACGACGACGCTCCTCGTCGATATCCAGCACCATGACCTCGACTTCGTCGCCGATCTGCACGACCTTGCCGGGAGACACGTTCTTGTTAGTCCAGTCCATTTCGGACACGTGAACCAGGCCTTCCACACCTTCTTCGATTTCGACGAACGCACCGTAATCGGTAATGTTCGTGACCTTGCCGAACAGGCGGGTGGACTCGGGGTAACGACGTGCAATATCGACCCAGGGATCTTCACCCAGCTGCTTCAGCCCCAGGGAGACGCGCATGCGCTCACGATCAAACTTGAGCACCTTGACTTCGACTTCCTGGCCAGCTTCGACAACTTCCGACGGATCCTTGACGCGCTTCCAGGACATGTCGGTGATGTGCAGCAGACCATCGATGCCGCCCAGATCGACGAACGCGCCGTAGTCGACGAGGTTCTTGACCACGCCCTGCAGCACGATGCCTTCCTGCAGCTTCTCGATCAGCGCCTCGCGCTCCACCGAGTATTCGGCTTCCAGCACTTCGCGACGTGAGACCACGACGTTGTTGCGCACACGATCCAGCTTGATGACCTTGAATTCGAGCGGCTTGCCTTCCAGGTAGGCGGTGTCGCGCACCGGACGGATATCCACCAGCGAGCCCGGCAGGAACGCGCGGACATTGCCCACGTCGACGGTGTAACCACCCTTGACCTTGCCGCTGATCTGACCCACGACGATTTCCTCGTCGTCGAACGCCTTCTGCAGCCGGTCCCAGGTCTTGATGCGCTCGGCCTTTTCCTTGGACAGCTTGGTCTCGCCAAAGCCATCTTCAACGGTCTCCAGGGCGACTTCGACGTCGTCACCTTCGCCGATGGTCAGCTCACCGGAGTCGTTGTAGAACTCCTCGATCGGGATCACGCCTTCGGACTTCAGGCCCGCGTCGACAATGACCACATCCGGCTTAACCTGCAGAACACGGGCCGTAACAATCGAACCCGGTTGCATGGTTTGTTGAGCAATGGATTGCTCGAAGAGTTCAGCAAAACTTTCAGACATAAGAATTAAACACACTTGGTTTGTACCGGCGGTTCATCCGTAAATGCCGGGGCTGTCAAAAACAATCGGGGCGCCAATCCTTGGCGCCCCGGGCTTAAACTGTCAGTGTGGCGAGACGGCCTTACAGGCGTCGTTCTGCAATCAGCGCCATGACACGGTCGAATACCTGCTCGATGCCAAGCTCGGAGGTATCGATGATCACGGCATCGTCGGCGGGCTTTAACGGCGCCGTCGCACGGGTCGCATCACGCTCATCACGCTGAATAATATCAGAGTAAATCCGTTCAAAAATAGCACTGTCTTCGGAAACGCTCAACTGCGCGGCCCGTCGCCGCGCGCGTACCAACGCCGATGCCGTCAAAAAGACCTTGAGAGCGGCGTCAGGAAACACCACCGTCCCCATGTCACGGCCATCTGCCACCAGGCCGGGGGCCTGTTGAAAATCCCGTTGCCGATCCAGCAAGCCGGCGCGCACTGTTGGCAAGGTGGCCACGCGCGATGCGGCCTCGCCCACTGACTCTTCACGAATGGCCCGGGTCACGTCATCGCCGTCCAAATCGATACGCACGCCCTGATCCTGGACAACCTCAAACCGGACCGGCAGGTGGCGGGCAGTCTCGCCCAGCACCCGCGCGTCGTCCAACGCGGTGCCACGCCGCAGCGCACTCAACGCCACCAGGCGATAAAGCGCTCCAGAGTCCAGCAGGTGCCATTGCTGGGCCTGGCTAACCGACAGGGCCAGCGTCCCTTTCCCAACACCACTGGGCCCATCGATCGCGATGACCGGCGCCTGCGCTGTCATGCCCACTCCTCAATCTGCAATCCAAGTTGCGCCATGAGTGGCACGAAGTTCGGAAACGATGTCCGCACATTGGCCACATCACGAATTTCTATTCCGTCTGGTGCGACCGCCCCCAATGCCGCGAAGGCCATTGCGATGCGGTGGTCATCAAAGGACTCGACGACTCCACCGGAGACCGCCCCACCCTGCACGATAATGCCGTCGGGTCTCTCCTCGACCTGCACACCGACGGCCTTGAGACCGGCGGCCATCGCAGCAATCCGGTCCGATTCCTTGACACGCAACTCCTCGGCACCGGAAATCCGGGTCTCACCCTGCGCGCAGGCGGCTGCGACCAGCAAGGCAGGAAACTCGTCAATGGCCAGCGGCACCAGCGCAGCCGGCACCTCGACCCCATGCAGCGTGCTCGCAAGAATCCGCAAATCCGCCACGGGTTCGGCACCCGCGGCACGCACATTCTGCAGCTCAATCTGGGCGCCCATCATCTCCAGAATTTTCAGCACCCCGGCCCGCGAGGGGTTGACGCCAACATTGGGCAGTTTGACGTCGGAACCCGAGGTAATCGCTGCAGCCACCAGCGGAAACGTCGCCGACGACAGGTCCGCCGGAACATCGATGGTGGTGGCGGCGAGCCGCTGACCGCCACGCAACTCACATCGACGGCCCTGGACCCGAACATCCACCCCGAAGCTGGCCAGCATGCGCTCGGTGTGATCGCGACTAATGCCCGGCTCGGTGACGCAGGTCACGCCATCGGCGTACAAGCCTGCCAGCAACAAAGCACTCTTCACCTGGGCCGAGGCCACGGCCAACTCGAACGGCTGACCTTTGAGGGCCTGCCCGCCGTGAATACGCAGCGGCGCGGTCCCGGCATCGCTGGCTTCAATATAAGCCCCCATGCGTGCTAGCGGTTCGCTGACGCGCCGCATGGGGCGTCGCGACAAGGAGGCATCGCCGGTCAGCGTGGAGGAGAAAGCCTGCCCGGATAGCAGGCCGGACATCAGCCGCATGGACGTACCGCTGTTCCCCAGGTCCAAGGCCTGCGCCGGAGCCGACAGGCCATGCAGGCCGACCCCATGAATGCGCATTCCCGTCGCTGAGCTGTCCTCGCAGAGCACACCCATGGCTTCGAAAGCGCGCCGGGTCGCGAGACAGTCCTCGCCCTGGAGGAAGCCTTCCACCGAAGTCACACCATCGGCCAGGGCGCCCAGCATGACCGCCCGATGAGAGATGGACTTGTCGCCCGGCACCTGCGCGATGCCGCGCAGTGGCCCGCCTGCTTTTACTCGAATGACGCTGGACGGTTCGGTCATGGGTCCGGAGTTTGCTCGGTGAGATTCACATAGGCGTCGCGTGCCTGCTTGGCGCGACGGAAGACAGACTCGATTTGATCGGCATCTTCGCAGGCAATGGCGGACCGTAGGTCCTGTAGCCGCAGAATCAGGGCATCCAGATTGGCGGCGACCGCCCCCCGGTTGGCCAGTGCGATATCACGCCACATGTCCGGTGAACTGGAGGCGATGCGTGTGAAATCGCGAAATCCGCCCGCGGCGTACATGAAAATTTCGTCGTGATCCGGACGGGTAGCCAGCAACTCGACCAGCGCAAATGCCAGCATATGAGGCAGATGGCTGGTGGCTGCAAGCACGTCATCATGGTGCGCCGCACCCATGCGAATCGTGCGCGCACCACAGGCCTGCCACAGTCGCTCGACCTCCATGGCGGCAGCTTCCGTGCTGGCCTCGGTCGGCGTCAGAATCGCCAGCCGATTGCGATAAAGCGAATCGAATGCGGCCGACACCCCGGTCCGCTCCGTCCCCGCAATGGGGTGCGCAGGCACGAACCCACCCGGCAACTCGCCAAAGGCCGCCCGCGCCGCCTCAATCACGGACTGCTTTGTCGAACCGACATCGCTGATCACATCGCCCGGTTTGAGCTGGCTTGCGATCGCATCGAAGACTTGGCGCATGGCCAGCACGGGTACGCAGACCAGGTGCAGCTGCGCCTGGGCGGCCACGTCGCCGGCATCCAGGCCGTATCGGTCCACGACCCCCAAGTCGACCGCCCGCGCCAATTCGGACGCTCGCCGCCCATAGCCGATGATTTCCCCGGTATAGCCGGCGGCACGCAACGCCAGCGCAACCGACCCACCAATCAAACCAACGCCATAAATGGCGACCGATGACGCCTGAATCATCCCGGCTTAACTGGCAGCGATCACACGGCTGAGCGCCGTGAGAAATCGCTCGTTCTCATCTGCCGTGCCCACCGTTGCGCGCAGATGCTGCGGCATCCCGTATCCAGCCAGGGGTCTGACGATCACGCCTTCGCGCAGCAAGGCTTCATAGACGGGCGCCGCGTCGCGGCCGAGATCGAAGGTGAGGAAATTGGCATGGGTGGGCAGATACCCCAGACCCAGCTGGTCCAGACCCTGCCGAAGTCGCGCAAGCCCAGTCTGATTCAGTGCAACCGACTCATCGACAAAATCGCTGTCTGCCAGCGCGGCGCGAGCGGCGACATGCGCAACCGCGTTGTTGTTAAAGGGCTGACGCACACGATTGAGAATGTCGGCCAGACCTGGATGAGACAGCCCGTAGCCGACACGCATCGCGGCAATCCCGTAGACCTTGGAGAAGGTCCGGGTCACTACAAGATTCGGGTAGGCATCCAGCAACCGGCGGGCGTCGATGCGCCATTCTTCGGGCTGATAGTCGTAGTACGCCTCGTCCAACACCACAACGACGTCTTGCGGCACCCCACGCAGGAATGCCTCGAAGGCGTCTGGCTCGATCCAGGTTCCGGTGGGGTTATTCGGGTTGGCCACAAAAACCAGCCGCACTGTGTCATCGATCAGGGCAGCCATGGCGTCCAGGTCGTGCCCGTAGGGCATGTCGCTATCAGCCCCCAACGCCTTGGCAATTCGTGCTTGCCCACTGGCCGCAGCGGTGGCAATCGGGTAGACCGCAAACGCGTAATCCGAAAACACGGCCGCGCGTCCAGGACCCAGCAAGGCCTGCGCCAGCAGCACCAGAATATCGTTGGACCCGTTACCCAGCGTGATGCGCTCGGCCTCAATGCCATGGTAGGCCGCAAGATCCGCCTTCAGCTCGTGGCCTGCGGCGTCCGGGTACCGTGCGAAGAACTCGCCCCCTAGCGCAGACTGCACCGCAGCGGTGACCGCCGGACTACACCCCAGGGGATTTTCGTTACTGGCCAGCTTGATCGACCCGGTGATCCCGAGTTCGCGCTCGAGCACCTCCACCGGCTTGCCGGGTGTGTACGGCTTGAGCGCCACGGGCCCGGGCATTGCTAGCTGCTTGAAATCGATCATGGTCTACCTACTCGTCGGTCGTGGTGAGCGCCGCGCGCTAGCCCAGGGGTGCACGTGGATACGACCCGAGAATCTTGAACAGGTCGGACCGTGACTCCACCGCCTTCAACACCTTGTTCAAGGGCGCTTCGTCGGCATGGCCGGCGACATCAATATAGAAATTGTAGTTCCAGTTGCCCCGCCGCGATGGCCGTGACTCAATCCGCGTCATGTTGACCCCGGCATCCGAGAACGGCTTGAGCAACTCGAACAATGCGCCGGGGCGCTGGTCGCCACCATGGGCCGAGCAGACGAAGGACGTCATATCGTCGCCGGTCGGGTCAGTTTGCTGGCGCCCAATCACAAGGAATCGGGTCGTGTTGTCCGACTCGTCCTCGATATTCGCAGCCGCGATCTTGAGCTTGTAGAGCTCTGCGGCTGGCCGCCCTGCAATGGCTGCCCAGCCCTGCCCGGGGTGGTCCGAAACCAGGCGCGCGGCCTTGCCATTGCTGGATGCCGTTTCCAGTTCGGCTGCGGGCAACCGTGTCTGCAGCCAAGTCCGGCACTGGGCCAGCGACTGGGGATGCGCGATCACCTTGGTGATGCCATCTGGCAGCTCTTGATCGCTGAGCAGGTGGTGGTGGATCGGCAAGGTCACCTCACCGCAGATACGCAGCGGGCTGGACACGAACAAGTCCAGGGTATGACTCACCACCCCTTCGGAGGAATTCTCGATGGGCACGACACCGTAATGGGAGTTCCCGGCCTCAACGTCACGGAAGATCTCGTCGATCGCCACCATCGGCCGTGAACGGACGGCATGGCCGAAATGCTTATGCACAGCACCCTGCGTGTAGGTGCCCTCCGGTCCCAGATAGGCCACCGTCAACGGCGACTCCAGCGACAGACAGGCGGACATGATCTCGCGCATGAGCCTGGCCATCGTCTCACCGGTCAGCGGCCCCTCGTTGCGATCCATGACGCGACGCAGCACTTCGGCCTCGCGTGACGGTCGATACATATCGCCGACGTCACCCGATTTCTGTTTAATGATCGCGATTTCCTGCGCAAGACGCGCCCGATCGGAAATCTGTCGCTGAATCGATTGATCCAGCTCGTCAATCGACTTACGGGCTGCCGCCAGTCTGTCTTGATGGTCCGTCATCCGCCTCGGTCTCGTGCTGGATCAATGGTCAATGGCGCGCACGGAAAGCACGCCATCAATGCCTCGCAACTCATCGAGTACCGCATCGGGCAGCTCGCCGTCGACATCGACCAATGTGTATGCCAGGTCACCACGTGATTTATTCAGCAAATCCGCAATATTCAGACCGCGCTGCGCCAGCACGGTGGAAATCTGCCCCACCATGTTCGGAACATTACGATTGGCAACCGCCAGTCGAGCCGCACCATCCGTCATCGGCAGGACGGCCTCGGGAAAATTGACCGAGTTGCGCACGTTGCCGGTTTCCAGGTAATCACGGAGCTGATCCGCCACCATCACCGCGCAGTTATCCTCGGCCTCTTGTGTCGATGCACCGAGATGCGGCAACGCGATGACCCCAGCACGCCCCCGCGCCTCGGGCGTCGGAAAATCGCAGACATAGCGATGCAAACCGCCCTGCTCCAGGGCTTGGAGCACGGCCGTCTCGTCAACAATGGGCGCCCGCGAGAAATTCAGCAATGTCGCCCCGGTCTTCATCAGCTTGAGCCGGTCGGCATTGATCAGCCCGCGGGTTGCGTCGATAAGCGGCACGTGCAGGGACACGAAATCCGACCGCGAAAGCAACTCCTCCACCGTATGCGCCTGCTCGACGCTGGCATCCAGTTGCCAAGCATTGCCCACGGTAATGGCCGGGTCGTAGCCAATCACCTGCATGCCCAGGTCTTGCGCAACATTGGCCACCTTGACGCCGATCGCGCCCAGACCGACCACGCCCAGGGTGCGCCCCGGCAGCTCGAAGCCCTTGAACTGCTTCTTGCCTGCTTCGACGGCCTGGCCCATGGTGTCGGCATCACCGTCCAGGCCATGAACAAAGTCCCATGCCGCAATGATGTTGCGAGCCGCCAGCAGCATCCCAGTGACCACCAGTTCCTTGACGGCGTTGGCGTTGGCCCCTGGCGCGTTGAAGACGGCCACCCCCCGACTGCTCATCTCCGCCACGGGGATGTTGTTCGTACCGGCACCGGCCCGCCCCACGGCTTTCAGTGAGGGAGGGATTGCCATGCCATGCAGGCTTGCAGACCGAAGCACCAGGCCGTCAGGCTCCGACAGGTCCGAAGCCACTTCGTACCGCTCCAGAGGAAACCGGCCCAGTCCCTTCGGCGAAATATTGTTAAGCGTCTGAATCTTGTATTTATTCAAAGCGTTAGCCGTTCGTTCTGGCGAATTCTTTCATGTAATCGATCAGCGCATCGACGCCTGCTTCGGGCATGGCGTTATAGAGGCTTGCCCGCATTCCCCCGACGCTTCGGTGGCCCTTCAGGGTTGACAAGCCGATCTCGCCGGCGCCGGCGAGAAACGCGGCATCCAGCCCGGCATCGGGCAACGTGAACGGCACGTTCATCCACGAGCGGTCGCTGGGGCGCACCGGATTGCGGTAGTAGCCGGAGCCATCGATGTAGTCATAAAGCTTGCCGGCCTTACGGGCGTTGCGCTCGGCCATGGCCGGCAGCCCCCCACGCGCCTTGATCCACTGCAGGACCAGCCCGCACACGTACCAGGCAAAACACGGGGGTGTGTTGAGCATGGAATCGGCTGCTGCAATCTGCTGATAATCAAGCACGGTCGGGGTTTGCGGCAGCGCCTGACCCAGCAGATCGTTACGGACGATCACAATGGTGACGCCCGCCGGGCCCAGGTTCTTCTGCGCGCCGGCGTAGATCAGTCCGAAACGCTCGACATCGATAGGCCGGGATAAGAACGTAGATGAAAAGTCCGCAACCAGCGGAACGTCACCGACGTCGGGCACCTCGGGGAACTCCACACCTTCGATGGTCTCGTTCGGCGTGTAATGCACGTAAGCGGCGTTGGGGTCTAGATTCCACTGTTCGCGCGCGGGCACATGGGTGAACACGTCGTCCACCGGTCGTGCCGCCGTATTCGCGGTGCAGAAGCGACCCGCCTCCTTAATGGCCTTCTTGCCCCAGCTACCGGTCACAACGTAGTCGGCCGTCGACCCACCCCGGAGTAGATTCATAGGGATGGCCGAGAACTGGCCGGTCGCGCCGCCCTGCATCCAGAGAATGCTGTAGTTGTCCGGCACGCCCAACAAAGATTTCAGGTCGGCCGTGGCCTGCTCGGCAATGGCGACGAATTCCTTACCGCGATGGCTCATTTCCATCACGGACATACCGGAACCGTTCCAGTCCAGCAGGTCATTGCGTACCTGCTCAAGCACATCAATCGGCAACGTGGCCGGGCCGGCGGAGAAATTAAAGACGCGCGTCATGGGACTCCCAATGGGTTGGCCGAGTGGCATTGCGGCGCGGGAGGGTACACCGATCAGGCGTTCATGTCGCCCTGCAACATGTGCGACGCCAGCCGCTCGCCCGGGCGACAAAGTGACCGCGGGCGAGCGAAAAAGCGCAACCTACTCGGCTGCTCCGTCCCCGGCGCCCGCCTCACCATCGTCGTCGTCCTCAGCTTCGGTGGCGATCCGGTCGACACCGACCAGACGGTCCCCTTGTGCCAGACGAATCAGTTTGACGCCCTGCGTATTGCGGCTCAGCTGGGAGATGCCTGATACCGACTGACGATTGAGATTGCCTGACTCGGTGATGAGCATGATCTCGTCGTCTTCGCCAACCTGAATCGCGGCGACCAGCTTGCCGGTCTTATCGGTGAGTCGTTGCGCGAACACGCCCTGGCCACCCCGCCCACGCAGTGGATAGTCATCCACCGGCGTGCGTTTGCCGAAGCCGGCTTCGGACATCGTGAGCACGTCGCCGTCCTGGCAGATCAGCAGCGAGATGACCGACTGTTCCTTGCCCAGCTTCATGCCACGCACACCCGCCGCCGTGCGTCCCATGGAGCGAACATTGGCCTCGGGGAAGCGAATACCTTTGCCGTTGTCGGCGACCAGCAAAATGTCCCGGGTGCCATCTGTGAGTGCCGCGCCGACCAGGGCATCGTCGTCCCGCAGCGCCAACGCGATGATGCCGCTGGCGCGGGGCCGCGAGAATGCCTCCAGTTCGGTCTTCTTGACCACGCCCTGACGGGTGACGAAGAACACCGACTCGCCCGTGCCGAAATCCTTGATCGGTAGCACGGCCGAAATACGCTCATCGCCCTCGAGCGGCAGCAGATTGACGATGGGCTTGCCGCGTGAACCCCGACTGCCTTGTGGAATCTGATAGACCTTAAGCCAGTAAACCTTGCCCGCCGACGAAAAACACAACAGCGTGTCATGGGTGTGGGTCACCCACAGCGCATCGATAAAGTCATCCGTCTTGAAGCTGGATGCCAGCTTGCCGCGACCACCGCGTTTCTGCGCCTGGAAAACGTCCAGCGGCTGGCTCTTGACGTAACCCTCGTGCGACAACGTCACCACGACATCCTGCGGGGTGATCAGATCTTCGAGATCCAGGCCGATGAAGTCTTCGAGAATCTCGGTCCGGCGGACATCGCCATAGGTTTCCCGAACGGCGATCAGTTCTTCACGGATGACCTCCAGCAAACGGGCGATACTGCCGAGAATTTCGAGATATTCAGCGATCTGCTCGAGAATCTCGCGGTACTCGCCAACCAGCTTCTCCTGCTCCAGGCCGGTGAGTCGGTGCAGGCGCAAATCCAAAATCGCCTGCGCCTGGGCTTCGGACAGCATATAGCCGTCGTCCGTCAGGCCTAGCCCCTCGGCCAGCTCCAACGGCCGAGATGCCTCGGCACCGGCGCGACCCAGCATGTCGCGCACCTGGCCAGGTGCCCAGGGGCGTGCGACCAATGCAGCCCGGGCCTCCGCCGGTGAGGCCGCTGCCTTGATCAGTTCGATGACCTCGTCGATATTGGCCAGCGCAACGGTGAGCCCTTCCAACACATGGGCGCGGTCACGCGCCTTGCGCAGCAGGTACATGGTCCGCCGTGTCACGACCTCACGACGATGGCGCACGAAGGCTTCCAGAACCTGCTTGAGGTTAAGCGTCCGCGGCTGGCCGCCATCCAGTGCGACCATGTTGATGCCGAACACGGTTTGCAGCTGGGTCTGACGATAAAGATTGTTGAGGACGACCTCACCGGCTTCGCCGCGCCGCAGTTCGATCACCATGCGCATGCCGTCCTTGTCGGACTCGTCGCGCAGCTCCGTGATGCCCTCGATCTTCTTTTCCTTGACCAGCTCGGCAATTTTTTCCAGAAGACGCGCCTTGTTCACCTGATAGGGCAACTCGGTGACGATAATGGCCTGACGCCCGCTGGGCAGCTCTTCGATCTCGGCGCGGGCACGCATGTAGACACGCCCCCGGCCGGTTTCGTAGGCCTCACGAACCCCACTTGTGCCATTGATCAGGGCGGCCGTGGGGAAATCCGGCGCGGGCACATGCGCCATCAGGCCCTCGATCGTAATCTCCGGATCGTCGATGAGCGCCACACAGGCATTCACGATTTCGGTCAGGTTATGCGGCGGGATATTGGTCGCCATCCCCACGGCGATACCCGCCGAACCATTGACCAAGAGGTTCGGGATCTTGGTCGGCAGTACGGCCGGCTCGGACTCGGACTCGTCGTAGTTGGGGACGAAGTCGACGGTGTCCTTGTCGATGTCCGCCAGCATCTCGTGTGCAATGCGGGCCATGCGGACCTCGGTGTAACGCATGGCAGCGGCCGAGTCGCCATCCACCGATCCGAAGTTGCCCTGCCCGTCAACCAGCATGTAGCGCATGGAGAACGGCTGCGCCATGCGCACGATCGTGTCGTACACGGCGGTGTCGCCATGCGGGTGGTATTTACCAATCACATCACCGACGACACGCGCCGACTTCTTATAAGGCTTGTTGTAATCGTTGCCGAGTTCGCGCATGGCGTAGAGGACGCGTCGATGTACGGGCTTGAGGCCATCTCGTACATCCGGCAGTGCCCGTCCCACGATCACGCTCATGGCGTAGTCGAGGTAGGACTGCTTCATCTCGTCTTCAAGATTGACGTGCAGGACTTCTTTTGCGAACTCGCTCATCCGCTCACTTCACTTGGTTCTGTGGATTTTTTTAGGGTGGTCGTGCGTCTATGCGCGCGATTTCTCAGGCCACTATACCACCCTGAGCGCCTGTATTCGCGCTCACGGGCCTTGACCCGTAGAACGCCACCCCCATAGCGCCGAAACAAAAAAACGGCCGACGGGGAAACCCGCCGGCCGCTCACTCGCCCGAGGCGCCGCGCTCGCGATTAATTGCAGCCGGTGTCCGGACAGGTTGTTGAGATGCTGAGGTTAAAGCCCCCTTCAAAGGCGACAAGCTCGGTGATCTGCGCCAGGTACAACCCCGGCATCGGGTCGGTCACCGGCGCCGTCACTTCTTCTCCGGCCGGGTTATAAATCACCATATCCAGTTGCTCAGCAGGCGCGGCGGTCAGCGTGAAGTCCAAGCTGGTCAACGCGGCCAGCGCAGGTAACTCGTAACGAACTTCGTGCGTGGCAAAGCCATCCGAGCCACTGCCGCACCCCAGGCAGACCACGGGAGTCGTGATCCCGGTGGGTCCGTCATAGCTGACCACCTCGACCGTGCCGGGACCCGGCTCGGCGATCGGGGTCTCCGGAGCAGACTCACAGGCATCGCCGACACCGTCATCACCGGTATCCGTCTGCTCCGGGTTGGCCGCATTCGGACAGTTATCCTCGCTGTCGACCACACCATCGCCATCGATATCGCTGGGCGGGGCATCGCAGGCATCGCCCACGCCATTGCCGTCTTCATCCGCCTGATCCGCATTGGGGTCTTCAGGGCAATTGTCGTCGCCGTTGGCCACGCCGTCGCCGTCGAAATCAGCGGCCGGGTCATAGTTGCCACCCGGATCATTGCTGGCCGGATGATGTGGCAAGCCCGAGTCACAGAAGATGAACGGATTGCTGTCTAGCGGCTGCGCACTGTCGCCACCAAACACGTCGGGCAGCGAGGGGGCGATCTCGTTCCAGTAGGTCATACGCTCGAGCATGATCTCGGTCTGGAACTCGCAGAAACCGACAGGCTTGGTCCGCGGCAATGCGCCCAGACTCAGGTGCGTCAGTGCAGCTTCAACCACCAGTTTGTCGCTGCGGGCGGACAGATCACCCCAGCCATAATCCAACCAGGCCAGCTGGGGAATCACCGGCGTCGCCAGGTCCAGCGCAATCTCGATGGGGTCGCCCAGCGTACCCGGTACCCAGGCGGCCTCCTCCAGTGCTCGGCGCAGCACCCAGTTGGTGAGTGGAATCTCGCCGCCGACTGCCATGGTCGGGACGCCATCCACATCAATCACTCCGCCACGATGGCCATACTTACGACGCACCTCGAGCAGGACGCGTGAGGCCACACCAGCCGCGCGCGGCGTCGAAAAACTGGTCCCACCCACCGATGTGTCGATCTCCGACTGACAGTCCATGCAATACGGCAGCTGCTGCACGAAGTCCGACACGAAATCGGGCAACCGACCCGATGTGATGGTCCGGCCCTCGGAGGAGTCCTCCTCGCTGCCCGACACGCCGATGGACCACCAAGGCCCGGCACCTGCACGTGCGGGTGACAAACCCGGTCCGTTACCGGATGAGCTGAAATGCAGCTTGCCCTGCCCCACCACACCGTCAAAACCGGCATGGAAAGCACGCGTCTCCGGCACCGGCAAAAGGCCCAGGGCCAGCGAAACGCCGTAGCTGGTCGACACGATATCAATCGAAGGATTCAGGAAGGTCCATTCATGACTGGGGTCGTTGCCGATGTCGTTGCCCTGCTCCACCATGATCACCACGGCCTCGGGGTTCGCCTTCAGTACGGCTGCACTGGTCCCCACACCATGAGATGACTTGATCGGCTGCGGGACCAGGGGTTCGACATCCGTACCGGCAAAGGAAATGGCCAGCAGGTTTGTGCCCTTGAACCAGACCAACTCCCCACGCTTCACCCGCGACCAGATGGCGGCGTCGGCCTCGATGTCGGCAGCGATGTCACCGGTCCGCGTCAACTCGATCTGGTTCTCCGGCTCGACCCCAAGCTCGGCCAGGACGGCGGGCGTCACAGCGGTCGGCGCATGCTCCGGATAGATTTCGCTGCCGGCGTAGAAGAAGTCGTGGTAGGGGTTGGTCGCACTGTCCATCACGCCCACGATGACTCGCGTCGACTGGACCGGCACCGGGTACTCGGTGACCGTGTCGTCGACCAACTCGTAGCAACCACCAACCGTGACGCAGCGCAGGGTTGCGACACCGGAAAACGGCGTCTCGAAGTTGCTGTAGCTCTTGGTGGACGCGACATAGTCACCGGCGCGTGGAGCCACAGCCGTGGCGGATTCTGCGGCCACCCCGGTCTCGGCATTCAGGTTTCCGGAGCTGGCGACGACGCTTCCGTTCGGGTCCAGCACGTCCAGATCCAGATCTTCTGCGGCGACATCCCAGGCGATATCCACTTGCAACTCGTCGTAGGCGCAGCCATCAGGTATGGGTAGCACCTCATCAACCGTCGTACCCGGAACGCCCCCCACGGAACTCGGCGCAGTCCCCGTCCATTCGGCGATTACCTGTTCTTCGCCTTCCTGCATGCAAAGGTTTGCAACCACATCCCCGGCGTCCTCTCCCCGTGTCACAAAGGCGACGAACTTGAAACGCTCGCCCGGTCGTGTCTCGCGCTCATGGATGACGAAGCGGTAGGCACCCTCGACAGGGGTTTCCACACGGATGGTCTGATCAATCGCGGGTTCGGCCAGCGCCTCGGCGACGACAGCGCCATCCGGGCCGAAGACCTCCAGGCTCAGTGAATCCTCGATATCGTCCCAGTAAAGCGCGGCGTCGATATAGAGATACCCCGGCTCGGCTGCCGGCAGATTCGCCACGAACTCCAGGCTGGGCCCCTCGCCATGCGACTTGGTGGAAGGGGGCGTGTAGCCCTCCATGCTGCCCTCCACATTGAAGAGCTGGGTCGTGCCGATCCCCGGCGCTTCGGTGACTGGAGGTTGGCCATCCCCGACCGGAGAATCGCCGTCATCAGGGCTGAGGCTCTCGGTGCCGGAACAGGCGGCCAGGGAAGCGCTAACGCAAAGCGCGGTGAGTAAACGGGTCCAATCGATCATGCAAACCTCGGGTCATGCCAGGGTCACGCGTGGGCACAAGCACACGCGACGCACCCGGACGCCAAACGCCCGGGCTTCGGTAGTGGGAGTGCGTCCGAGTCGCTCGCAGCCGGCAGGATCGGAACCGATCGCGGCTACGCCTTGCGCCAAGAAAGATGACCCAGAACGCCGGGTAAGTTTACAGAAATTTGACAGCAAATCGCGCGCCAGCTTTTCTGACACCCCGATGGTGTCGACCGCCGGCCCCCCTGCACGCCCGTGGCCATGGGCGCCCCCTTGGTCGCGGACATCAAGCGCCAACGACTGGACGCTGACATTGAAACTCGCCTGATCTGGCACCATGACTGCGGCAGCCCTCTACTCGGTGCACGCAAGACCCGTATGGAATTTCAGGACTACTACGAAACACTGGGCGTCTCCCGCAGTGCCAGCGATGCGGAGATCAAAGCCGCCTACCGCAAGCTTGCTCGCCAGTATCACCCCGATCGGAACACGGATAGCGGCGCGGAAGATCGGTTCAAGGCCATATCAGAGGCCTACGAAGTGCTGAAAGACCCTGCAAAGCGCCAGCAATACGACGCGCTGGGCGCGAATTGGCAAAACGGCCAGCAATTCCGTCCCCCGCCCGGCTGGGACGCTGGCGCAGGCGGGTTTGGCGGTGCGTCCGGCTTCTCGGACTTTTTCGAGACCCTGTTTGGACAGGGCTTCCAGGCCGGAGATTTCGGCGGCCAGAATCCGTTTGGCGGGCGGGCTGCGCGCCCGTCACCGCAAACGGCGCGCATCTCGATTTCGTTGGAAGATGCCTTCAATGGAATCAAGCGCCGGCTGACGCTCAATGACAGCCACGGCGCGCGACAGGTGGACGTGCAGATTCCGAAGGGCATACGCAGCGGCCAGAAGATCCGGCTCTCCGGCCAGGGCCGTGCGGGTCCTTCCGGTCAGCGCGGCGACCTGCTGCTGGAAGTCGACATCAAACCTCACGACGTCTTCGAACTGGACGGATCCGATATTCGCGTGCTGATGCCCATTGCCCCCTGGGAGGCCGCGCTGGGCAGCAAGCTGGAAGTGCCGACCCTGGCGGGTAGCGTCACGCTCAAAGTGCCGCCCGGTGCCCGGACCGGCCAATCCCTGCGGCTGCGCGGCCGTGGCATGCCTGGCTCCCCCGCGGGCGATCAATTCGTGACCTTGCAAATCCAGACGCCGCGCGCAGAAACACGCGAACAACGAGAACTCTACGAGCGCATGGCCGCAGCTTTTTCGTTCGACCCTCGTCGAGAGCACGGCCGCGCGTAAACTGGCCATTGTGTCCTGACAGGATCAGGCACCGTCGACGTCGCACGTCGTCGGGCACCAGGCGTCCACGGCGAAGGGGAGCGCAATGGACTTTGCAAATACGGCACCCAATGTCCTGAGCATTGTTTCGGTTGGCATGGCGCTGGCGTTTGTCCTGTCGGATCGGCGCTCGATGAGCAGCCGCATGCTGGCTGCGGCCCTGGTTAGCATCAGCGTATCCATCTTCGCCAACACGAACTGGGTCGAGCCCGTGGATCCGGCCGATCTGCCGCCCTGGTCCGGGCTATGCGCCCTGGCCGATGCACTGGCACTCATATTCAGCGCGCAGTGGCTGCTGTACATCCGCCGAACCATTCCTGCGGGCAATCTCGACACCCGCGCCGGCGACTGGCTGGTTCGCTGGGCCCAGGGATTTGCACTGCTGTATCTGTTGGCGTCCTTGGCGGCCCCCGAGCTCAGAGCCACGGTATTCCTGACCTCGCTGGACCACTGGCCGCCGGCATTTCCGCCCGCGTTCTGGCTGTTCGCCATCCCGGTCATGCTCTCCATGTTCTCGATGGCATTGGTCATCCGGCTCATCATGTTCCGGCGCCCGGAGCCGTCCGAAGCGATCCGGCTGCTAGGCTTTTTTGTCGGATCCCCATTGATTGCGCTCGGCTTGGTCCTACCGCCTGAGCTGGCTGCATATACGACCTCAACCGGCTTGATGAGCCTGCTGGTCGGCGCGGTGCAATATCACGTGCTGGAGGGCCAAAAAGGTGGGTTCATGAAGCGCTTCATGGCCCCGCAGGTTGCCGATCTCGTACGGCGCAAGGGACTGCAGCACACCATGGCGAGCGATACGCTCGACATTTCCGTGGTGGCCTGCGACGTGCGCGGCTTTACCCGATTCGCCGAAGCCATGCCGTCCCGGCAGGTTATCCAGGGCCTGCGCAGCTATTACGATCGCATTGGCACCATTGCCGCCCGGCACGGCGCCACGATTAAAGACTACGCCGGTGACGGCGTGCTCATGCTCCTGGGAGCCCCCGTGGCCAGCGCGGCGCATGCCGATGCCGCCGTCGCACTGGCCTGCGATTTACGGCGGGAGGTCGCCCCGTTGCTGGCCAGTTGGTCCGTCCCCGATCTCCCCCTGGGCATGGGGATTGGTGTTGCCACCGGAGAAGCCACCGTGGGCATTGTCGGCAGCGTCTCACGACTGGAATATGCCGCCGTCGGATCGGTCGTGAACCGCGCCGCCCGGCTCTGCGACGCGGCCGCACCGGGACAGATTTTGTTGGACGCGGCCTGTCGGGCCGCCGTGGCCCAGCCCCCCGCAGACGCGCAATTCGAGGCCGAGCCCCCGATGACGCTCAAGGGTTTTGACGAAACCGTCGCGGCCTACTCCATTGCCCCTGCCAACCCGTAACCATTCGCTCTCAGGGGGCTGAACACGACACAGGCAGGGCATCGGACCGCAACACGGTTTATCTGACCAACGCGCGGTCAAGCACTTTAAGTGGATTCGTCGCGGCAAACGGCGCCTGCACCAGCGGCCATCGGTTGCAGAGGTCGACTCCGGTCGGCCCTGGTTGGATGCCGAGGTCAGCCTGCTGCGCCCCGCGTCCCGGTGGCCCTGGGCCAAACCGCCGCTGCCGCGGTTCAGCAACGTCAGCCACAGGACAACCGCAACTATGGTCAGACCACGGCCGGTCGCAATGCCACACCCTGCGTAACCACCTGGCACCCTACGGCGATCCTGCGCAGCCAAACACCCGCCGAACAGGCGCTGCGCACGGCCCAACTCACCCAGGCGCTGATCAGCGCTCGCCAGCTCAGTGACGCCCCCGCCTAAAGTCCACTGGTGTTCCACACATGAATCCGTCAGTCTGCGCGCCGTGAACCGCCGCCGGACCACCACATGAGCAGCTTTGCACTGCTGTTGGGAGCCCTGCTCCTGGGATACCTGTTTGCCCGCCGCCAGTGGATGCCCGCCCATGCGCCCAGCGTGCTCAATGCCTGGGTCATCCGTATCGCCCTGCCCGCCCTGGTACTGGTCCAGATTCCGCGCATCGACTTTGCACCCGAGCTTGCTTTCGCGGCGCTGGGTCCGTGGATTGTGGCTCTGGGCGCCTGTGTCGTCATTCCGCTCATTGGCCGGCTACTGCGCTGGGACCGGCCGCGCATCGGCGCGGTCTTGCTGACCTGCGGATTGGGCAACACGGCGTTCATGGGACTGCCAATGACCCAGGCGCTGTTCGGCCCCCAGGCGGTCGGCACCGCGGTCATCGCCGACCAGCTGGGTTCCTTCATGGCCCTGTCGACCGTGGGCGTCATCGTGGCAGCGGTGTTTAGCGGCCAATCGGTGCGCGGCGGCGCGATTACCAAGCGAGTCCTGCTGTTTCCGCCATTCGGCGCCCTGGTGCTGGCGCTGCTGGTGGCGCTGACACCGGGCTGGCCAAGCTGGCTGGAAACGGTGCTGGACCGGTTGGGCGAGACCCTCACCCCGGTCGCGCTGTTCACCGTTGGATTTCAAATGCGCTTTGGCGATGCCTGGCGCCTGCGCCAACCCATCCTCGCCGGACTGTCCTGGAAGCTCTTGTTGGCACCGCTTTGCGTGCTGGGCTTCGGGCTGGCGCTGGGGATCGACGGCGAACTCAGAGACGTCACCATCACGCAAACTGCGATGGCGCCGATGATCACTGCCGGCATCATGGCCGCTGACGCGCGATTGGAGCCGCCGCTGGCCACCGCCATGCTCGCTGTGGGCATTACGTTGTCGCTGTTGACGGTGCCGCTGTGGTTTCTGCTGTTGTAACCCCCGCCTGCTGCGAGCCCGAGCGCGTTTCCAGCCATTGCGCCAGCACCGCCCAGACCGCCGATTGCGCCTTGTTGCCCATCACCACACCGGCGTGGCCACCCGGCGCGATGACGAACTCCTTATCGGGTGATTGCACCAGATTCAAAATAGTCTGCGCCGATTGGGGGGTCACAATGGCGTCGGCCTCCCCCGCGAACACCAGCAGCGAGCATTCAATGCGATCAAACTGGGAGACCCGGTCGCCCACCTCGATACGGCCACGCGACAAGTCGTTGTCGACGCCGACCTTGACGATAAAGTCCTGCACGATGCCGCCGGGATAATCCTCCATGTTCTCGAGGAAATGTGACGTCGTCGTATGCGAGACCAGAAACTCACGGTCTGCCAATCTGGCAAACAAATCCCAGTACGCCGTGAGACTGCCAACGGGATTCGTGAGCTTGAACGCCAATGCATTCACCCAGCCGGGCACTTGCAAATACGCTGGGTCGACGTTATGCACCCGAAAACTGGTGTACTTGCGAATCAGGTAGGCAGGTAGCTCCATGGCCCGCGTGATCCGCGCCGCAATCCCGCCCTGGCGATAATCGATGGGACTGGCGATGGTGATCAAATTCTGAATGTCGCGATCATGCGAAAGCCCTGCGTAGATCAGCGCAAAAAGACCGCCCATACACCATCCCAGCAAGGACACCGGGCGGGTGTTGGCATGTGCCCTTACACAGCCCAAGGCATGGCCGAGCATCTCCTCCGCGTAGTGTTTAATGCCGAAGTGGGTATGACGGCGCTCCGGCGACCCCCAGTCGACGAGATACACGCGATACCCGCAGGCGCGCAGGTAGCGCACCAAGCTGCGTTCCGGCATGAGATCGAAGATTAGCGACGTAGCGGCCAACGGAGGCACGATGACAATCGGTACCGCATGCTCGATGGGCGCCACCGGCATCTGCTGGCCGTCAGACAGCGGGATACTCGACTCGGCCAGCGGCGGGTAGTAGCGAACACGCATCGGACCTGATGCGCCGATCTCCTCGAACGGCGTCTGATTGGAACGGATCAGCGCGCCCGGACGGAACATCCGGTCGAATGCGTTGTTGGCCACACGGGCCGCGACACGGTTGGCTTGCAGCGCGCGATCAATCGCGCGATTCATGTGTTTCATGGCAAACGGATCGAACCCAGGGGCGCGGGATTCTACCCGCAGCCCGCCCCGCCCGGGCTAACGCACCCACCAGAGGATCGCGGTCACCACAAGAATGACGGCACCGACGCACCCCGCCCAGATCGCCAGTCGACGCAGCCGCTGACGACGCCGGACCTGCGCGCGTTCGCGCGCATAGACTTGATCGAGCTCTTCGTTGGTCAGAACATCGAGATCCCAGTGCGTGGTGTGCTGCTCCTTGATCTCGTTGCGATGGACCAGGGTGGCGTCATCATCGGCGGCCTGGCTAGCTGCTGACCGCGACCGCTGTTTGGAGTCCGAGGCAGTCATCTCAGGCGGCGCCCTCGATCAACTGGCTGATGACCTGTGCCGCGGCCGTCAGCGCACGATCCACGCCGCGGTCAGCATCGCCGGGCTGCGTCCAATCTCCGGCGATGTAAAGACCGGGGGCCCGGCGAAGTTCGACGGATTCGCCATGCGACGCTGCCTGGGCGTAACGCCAACGTTTGGCATGAAGCTCCTGCAAATCCTCGGCACCCGCCTCGATCAGCGCTTGCTCCACCGCCTCAACCACCTGGGCCTCCGGCCAATCGACGCGCTGCTGCGACCAGGCTTCGCTCGCCTGCAAGCGGAGGCACTGGCGACCGTGGCCGGGAATCTCTGGGCCGCGGTCGATGCCATCCATTGCGGGCATCAGATCACCAATCCGGATTCGTGCACTGCGGGGGACCGAGCCGGTGATCACCCAACGTGGTCGATACCTCAGCACCGCAGCATCCGGCTGCTCCAGACCGGCGCTCGCCAGCAGGTCTGCCGCTTGTGGTCCTGGACAGGCCAGCACGACCGTTTGCGCCTGGCATGAAGGTATGCCGTCTTCGCTGCGCAGCAACCACTGACCATCCGGCAGCGCTCGTAGACCATCAACGCGATGGCGCAGGCGAATCGTCAGCCCGTCGGCGAGCGCGCTGACAAAGGTTCGGGCAGGCGTGGCCAGCATGGCTTCGGCGCCATCTTCGACGCCGCGCACACGGCGGATCGAGGTCCCGGACCACCAGCGATGCGCACTCGGCAAAATGAATCGCTGCACTCCGTGATCAACGAATGCCGCGCCACCCGCGAGTCGACGCGATGCGAAACGGCCGCCGGGATGCCAGCCCTTGTCCAGTAGCAGCACCTGGCGGCCACGGCCCTGCAGCTCCCGCGCAATGGCGAGGCCGGCCATCCCGCCACCCACGATGGCGACATCGGTGTTCAGCCGGGGCTCCGCTGGCGCGTCGTTCGGTTCATCGCTCATGTCATCGATTCCAGAAGCCCACCGCACTCAGCAGAAAACCCGTGATGACAATGCGGCAAGCCCATTTGATGCCCGCCGCCGCTTCATCCAGCGGCACGGCGTCGAAAGCGACCGACCCCATCAGTCCGAGCAACACCAGGAGTGCTGGCACGGACAGCAAGATGCCCAGCACGCCGATCCGATGCATCCAGCGATGCTGCCGCGGTCCGGGCCGGTCCAGGCTCACGATGACAGATTCTCTATCCATGGCGGCCTAGCCTGTTCACGATTGGGGTTAGCGACAAGGTGTGTTCATTCTTCGTGCACTTCATGTACACACCACGAGGTCGGCAAATGCTTCACTGCATCCACTCATTGGGCAACCGATTGAAACGTTGGTTCGAACCCGTTGCTCCATCCTCTCAACCGACCTGCCAGCCGCCGAATAGAGCGCATTGGCGGGACTGCCAATAGGAGATCGCCGTGTTCCGACTATCTGACCTCTTCATTCTTCTCGCGGTCGCCGCATCATTCCTCGTCTCGGGGTTTCTGTGGTTCAACGGCTACCGTGAAGAAGGTTTGTTCACTGCTATGTGGGTGCCTTCCATTCTCTGCTTTGGCATCTACTTCAAAGCCAGCAGCATCATGGGGCGACTCGATGAATGACGACATCTTGTTGGCGATCGGTGCCGCCGCATTCGCCATGACTTTGGTTGGTATCGTGCTGACCGCCGTGGAATTCAAGCAGATTGAAGCGCGGAAGCGCCGCCGCGGGACGCTCGAAGACTAAGCCGCATGCCAGATGCCGCCCCGGTCGAAGCGACCGGGGCGTTTGCTAAGGGATGGGGCCATGACGCGGTGACGCCCGCAGCCCCGACACATCGATTAGCTGGAGACGACCTCAAACTTAAGGCCGGCGTGCGCCTGCAGCCGCTCCACGAAGGCATCGCCCAGTAAGGTGGCCGGCGTCCAGAAGCCGCCCTCGGCGTCCTCCGGCAGGTCCAAGGCCAGACAGGCGCCTGCCTCGCCCAGCATCTTGCCAGTCGATCCATAGCCCGGGTCGCGATCCCCAGTGACCTTGGTGACGAGCAACTCGCCGTCGGGTCCGTGACCCAGAAAACGAAGATCGAAGAACCCGGCTTCCTGCTCTTTCGGCGTTGGCCCCTCGCCCGGCTTCGGCACGACGAATCGTTCCAGCACCCAACGCGAAGGCGGGATCACCGACGCCGCCATGAACCCTGCCAATCCCAACGAGACGGACATGGCCATCAAGCGCCCTTTTGAGCTGATGCCCGTCATCATCGCCTCGTCGTACTGAAATGACTGGCCGTACGGAAAGCCGGCGATGGCATTGGACCGGTGAACCACCCGCGTGTTGATCGCCGCCATCACAAACGGTGCAACCCAGCTGCGGGCATCTTCGTCATACTCCGCAAACGTCACATTTGGCTGGCGTGCGCCGCGCTGGGCATCGGGCGGACACAACAGATGCGGATTTGCCAGCTGCTTGCGCAGACCGGGATCTTGCTTGGCCTCCTTGACCACATTCATCAGGCTGGCGACCGTCCCTCCCGAGAAACCGCCGCGCGCCGCCTTGACGCGCATCTTGACCCGCTCCACGGGTGCGCCGAAGCGATTGCGGGCCTCCTGCTGAAAAAACTGCAGCCCCAGATCGGACGGCACGGAGTCAAAGCCACAGCAATGCACAATGCGGGCACCACTGCGCTTGGCAGCAGCCTCGTTGGCGTCGATCATTCGCCGAATCCACTGCACCTCGCCGGTCAAGTCGCAATAGTCGGTCCCCGACTCGGCGCAGATCCGAACCAGCTCGGATCCGTAAAGCGCATAGGGGCCAACCGTCGAGATCACCACACGCGTCTGCTGGCAAAGCGTGGTCAGCGCGGTCTCATCATCGGCATTGGCGAGCAGGAGGGGAATATCACCGGCGCCTGCGCCCAAGTCCTGACGAACCCGTTCCAGTTTTCCTCGTGAACGCCCGGCCATGGCCCAGCGGATTTCACCACCCGATGCACCGTGCCGCGCGAACAGATGGCGACAGAGAATCTGACCGACGAAGCTGGTGGCTCCGAATACGACAATGTCGAAAGACTCGCTCATGCAAGCATGCCTGCTAAAAATGGGTTGAGGAGTATCGCGCACCCGCCCGTCTGACGCACACCGCTGTCCGCTCTGGACTCCAGCCAACTGTCGTGTCTTGGAGACAGCCCGAAAAACGCTGTCAGTCAAGGCTTTGCCGCCTATTCCCCCCGACTAGGCCCATCCGGCTGTGTCTCATATGCGACAGGAGCGACCCGATAAGTCACTGTTTTTAATTAATATTTTTCTGGCACGGCGCATGCGACACAGGGGGCAATCTCTCGATCTGCGATAGGAGTTTCAAGGATGAAAGCCCAACTCTCTCTACTTGTGAGCGCATTGATGGCTAGCAGCACCGCACTGGCTGCCAGCGGAACGTCCGGCACCAGCGCAGAAACGGAAATGGACCCAGGCCATGGCCCAGACAGCCGCGCTGCTGCCAGCACGGCCAACCGCGGGCAGTTCCGCTACGACGGTGGCCAGCAGGCTGCCCGGGCCAGCATGCGCGGCCGCCTCTCGGTCTCCAAGGATCAGGTGGTCAGCGCCCCTGACAAATCCTTCGCGAAGCTTGATCGCGACGGTGACGGCATGATCTCCGCCGGTGAGTCCACGTCCAGCCGGCCGGTCCTGACGCAGTTCGATCGCGCAGATCAAAACGGGGACCGCATGCTCTCAGCGACTGAATTCGATGCACTGGTCGCTTCGTTCGAAGAGGAAATGGCGGAGTAAGCCGCCTGCAACTCGCTCGCTGCAGGTACTCGCAGCGACTCATCAAGGCTTGAACGACAAGGACTGTCTGCATGGCAATTGATCTGCCACCCGTCGTACCCACTGAACTCATCACCGCTGAACCTGCTGCTGAGGTTGGGCAGGCGCTCGCGTTGTCGGACGGTGATCGGTTCTTCCAGATCTATGGCAACACGCTGCTCGATCAGACGACGCTAAGCCGCGCGCTGGAGCCCGCGGAATCCACCGAAGATGCGCTGCAAGCGCTGGCTCAAACCTACCGCGACCAGGGGTACTTCCTGGTCAGCGTTCGGGCGCTGGAGACCAGCCGGGGTACGAACCTCTATGTACAGGAACGCCGCATCACCGAGCTGGACGTCCCGGACCCACTGCATCCCTACTTTGCCCCGTTTGAGGACGAAGTCGGGCTCAAGGCACATCGCTTCCGCCGTGCTGCCGTGCTTGCGCAAACCCACGCACGCCAAGCCGGATACGAGCCCTTCGCCCTCTATCCGCAAAAAGAGGGTCAACCCGAGCACGTCACACTGGATATCAAGGTGGACGACAGCCTTCACGAGCCCTACAAACTCAGCGTTGGGTTGTCGAATTATGGCAACCGGTTCGTCGGCGAGTACTTCGCCATGGCGGACGTCAGTTATGCCGATGTCGATGGCAACCGATACCGTGCCAGCGTCGACGCGGCTTTCGAGGGCGCCGGCACCTCGGAGGATGATGGCGACCTGATTAAGGGTGGTCTGGGGTATGACCGCATTTCGCCGCTGGGCCAGATCGCGCTGGATGCAAGCTACGCCGACTACGACTACGTCGTGGATACCGGCCGTGAGTTCCGCCCGGTTTTTCCCGACCTGGGCGCGCAGCAGCGGCAGTATGAGGGCTCGACGCTAGAGCTTTCCGCCGAAGCCACGCAACTACTGTACGTCGGCGAGGGCACCCGATGGATTGTTGCTGAATCCATCCGCTACGCCGACGACGAAGTCATGGACCGGACCGCGCAAGCCATGGTGTTGGACGAGCAATACACGGTTGCCGGACTCCGCGGCACAGTGGCGCATGACTTCAGTTGGCAGGAACGTCAGGTGTCCATGGGCCTGACCGCCGAAGGCCTGCATGCCCTCTCGGCCGAGACGCAAGACACCGGCGCCGGCCGCGCAGACGCCGACGACGGCTTCACGCTAGCACTGGTCCAGGGCAGCCTGGGCGTGGACCTCAGCGAGCAGCTATCCGCCACGCTGATGGCCGAGCACCAATGGGCCTTTGACCCCCTCCCACAGAATGAGGAATGGGTCCTGGGCGGCCCGAATCGAATTGCCGCCTATCTGCCGGGCGCCCTGGAGGGCGACGAAGGTCTTTATAGCCGCTTCGAGATCGCCTACGAGCAGATTCCCCTTACTCTGGCCAAGCTGGATGCCAAGTTGTTCTACGAGTACGGAACGGCTCAATTCGAGCAGCGGATCGACACGCCGCGTCAGACCATAGCCGATGCCGGCATCAGCCTGACGACCCGCTTGCTCGACGGACAACTCGCGCTCACCTCAGCCCACCCCACCCAGCGGGACACGGCTGATCGGCAAGCACTGGAGCAAATTCGTCAGACCCTGTTTTTCGAAGCCCAGCTGAGCTTCTAACCCGACACATTCCCCTACGACCGATTCACACGCAAGGAGGCCAACCATGTTGAGACTCGCCATCGCGTTTTTCGTAATCGCCATCATCGCCGCCATTTTCGGCTTTGGTGGAGTTGCGGCCGCGGCCACCGACATCGCGAAGATTCTGTTCTTTATCTTCCTGGTGTTGTTCGTGCTGGCCCTGCTCGCAGGCGCGGTTCGCGGACGACCGCCCGTCTAGACACCGGTCGCCTGGGTGTCGATCGGACGCTCAGGCCGCCCCACTTCCTCAACGACCTATCGATTCAAAGGAGTGAACCATGAAGACCCGCACAGCATTTCTCGCATTCCTCGCCGCCCTGATGATTAGCGCCTTCTCGGCCTGCGACAGCAACGACGGCCCGGCCGAAGAATTCGGCGAGCAGGTGGACGAGACCACGGAAGAAGTGGAAGAGGAATACGAGCAGACCAAGGAAGACCTGGAAGACTCGGCCGAAGACGACGACTAGCCGAGTCGGGCCCGACCCATGGGCCATTCGGTATCCGTACGGGGCGGCCAGTGGTCGCCCCGCTTTGTTTGGGCCGGGCTTTGTCGCCTCAGGCCCCGCGCGCGCCCTCACCCTGCGACGATCGGTTCTGCACGTCGCGCCAGCGGATGGCACCCGCATCGACCAGGCGATCACGGCCGGACTGCTTCGCCTGGTAGAGCGCCTCGTCGGCGCACTTGACCAATCTTCCCAGCAGTTGCCCGGGATCGATGACCTCGCCGCCAGAGGGTTCGGGTTGGAAGGAAACCACGCCTGCGGACAGTGTCACCACCCCGGTTTCGCTATCCGGATTGACGATTTCGGCGGCCCGGACAGCGTCAAGAAGCGTTTGGATCTGATCCACAGCCTCGTCATGTCCGGAGTCTGCCTGCAGAATCAGAAACTCCTCGCCACCCCAACGCGCCACTAGATCCCCGGCCCGCTCGAAATGCGCTGACATCCGTTTTGCGATACCCGCAAGCGCGCGATCTCCAGCGGGATGGCCCAAGGCGTCGTTCAAGGCTTTGAAATGATCCACATCCAACATCGCAAATGTCACCGGCTCCAGCCGTCGCTGTGACCGACGCAAGGCCTTCTCCAGCATTGTTTCGGCGTAACCGCGTTCCAGCAATCCGGTCATTTCGTCGAACAAGGCCGTGTGCATGGCGCCAAACCAGATCGACAACAGTTGGGTGGCGTCACGTGCGCAGCGCAAGGCGTCTGCAGAGAGCACGGCCGCACCGAACTGAGCCATGCAAAGCGCTCCAACCGTCTGGTCATCTGTGCGGATGCGCCACGCGGAGAAACCGCGAACATCCCCTGCGCGTCGTGTCGCCCGTAATCGATTCAGCGCCGCATCCACCTTCACGTTTGGGCTGATGACCTGCGCCTGACCGGAGCGAAGAAACCAGAGTGCCAGCTCTTCGCAGTCACTTCGATCCGCAGGCGTCATTGAACACTGTGGGGCAATCTGCCTGATCTGCGGTAACGCGGAACTGGCCGGCTGAAACCAGCAGACATCCACAGCACCCGCCTGACGTGCAATGCGCAGCGTCAGCTTAACCCCCTCCATTAACTCCCCGGATTCGGGCAGGGTGCGGAACTCGGACATCACCGTAGACTGACTCATGAGTGCAAGCATGCCTGAGGTCAGGCATCGCGTCGCGCTTGCAAAGCTCAGGAACTCGGGGCGAGCGGCTGAACTCAGGAATCCAGCACGCCAAACCAGGCCGCTTCGCCACTTTGGCCGCAACCTAATCGGTCGGCACCCTCGCAGCAGCTAGCGCTGTCTGCGGTAGACGCCCTGTGCTGCTGGACATAAAAAAGCCACCCGTAGGTGGCTGTTTTATTGGTTATTTGGTCGGGGTGAGAGGATTTGAACCTCCGACCACCTGCACCCCATGCAGGTGCGCTACCAGGCTGCGCTACACCCCGAAGGAGGCGGGATCATACCGGGATTATCCGACTGACTCCACCGTTAGACGTTGATTGTTGTGGACCGCCTGATTTTTGCGGGCACAGACCCCTGCGGCGCGCATGCAGCGCCGCCCTGAGTCACCGGATTACAACTGCCGGATGATCGCTTCCAGCTCCAGACGAATCTCTTCCAGCGCTTTTCGGGCAGGCGACTTCGGCGCATCGCCCGCAACGTTCTCCTGCAGCTGCTGGCGGGCACCCCCGATGGTGAACCCCTTGTCGTAGAGCAAATGTCGAATCTGGCGCACCAGTTCGACATCCCGGCGCTGGTAATAGCGGCGGTTGCCGCGCCGCTTGACTGGACGCAGCTGGGTAAACTCCTGCTCCCAGTACCGCAGCACATGCGGTTTGACGGCGCAAAGCTCGCTGACTTCGCCGATGGAGAAATACCGTTTTGCAGGAATTTCTGGCAGTTCCAGCGTGGGAACCGGAATGCGTTCAGGCGCGGTTGCGGGCACTTTCGTCGACTCGGCTGCGTAGTTTTTGACCAGGACGGAACGTCACGACGCGACGGGCTGAGATCGGAATCTCCTCCCCCGTTTTCGGGTTGCGCCCGGGTCGCTCCCGCTTGTTACGCAGCTCGAAGTTCCCGAACCCGGATAGCTTGACTGGATCACCTGTCTCCAGTGCGCTTCGGACTTCCTCGAAGAACAACTCGACGAATTCCTTGGCTTCCCGCTTATTGAGTCCTAGCTCCTCGAACAGCGTCTCCGCAAGGTCTGCCTTGGTCAACGCCACGCCTATTCCCTGAAACCAACCCCCAACTCAGTGGACAGCGCTGATCGCACACCGGCGACTGCATCATCCACCTCCCGATCAATTAGCGTGCGTGTTTTATCTTGGAAAATCAAGCTCAAAGCGACGCTTTTGGAGGAATCAGGTAAGCCAGCACCACGGTAGACGTCGAACACGCCCGTTTGTCGAAGATTCTCACCCCCCGCCGAGCGACAGACACGCAACAAATCTCCAACCGGCATCGCTTCGTCACAGACCACTGCCAGATCACGACGTACCGCCGGCTGATCCGCCACCGGCTCGTAGGCTGGCGCGTGCCCCTGCAAGAGGACCCCGAGTTCGATCTCGAACACGATGGGCGCAGGCCCCAGATCCAGCTGACGCGCCACCGCTGGATGCAACCGCCCCAACCAGCCAACGGGACGCCCGTCGACCATCAGGCGCGCGGATTGGCCGGGGTGCAACGCCTGATGGGGTTGCGCTTCGCAGTCCAGCGCGCGCCCGGCCTGCTGCACCAGCACATCCAGGTCACCTTTGATGTCGTAAAAATCAACTGGGGTCTGATCCGCATCCCAATGCTCGGGATGGCGCCGACCACTCGCCAATCCAGCCAGCATCTGGGGCTGGCGAACGTCCTGGCCATCAGGATGGAACTGCAGGCCCAGCTCGTACACACGCAATCGATCGGCTCCGCGAGCACGGTTGTGCTTCAGCACGCCCACCAGGCCACTCCAAAGCGTTGTACGCATGACGGACATCTGTTCGGCGATGGGATTGTCCACCGCCACCGTCGGCAGCCCCCCAGACAATGCGGCATCGACCGCAGCATCCACAAAGCTATAGGTGATGACCTCGTGATAGCCCCGCCCGCAGAGCACATCATGAACACGTGCCCTGTCGACCGCGTCCTCCGCCACCGCACCAAACCGCATTTCCACCGTTCGGGCGCCACCAGGCAAGTGGTCGTATCCGATCACGCGGGCGACTTCTTCGACCAGGTCTTCCTCGATGCGCAGGTCATAACGGTGGCTGGGCGGCGTGACCTGCAACTGGTCACCGCCATCCTGACGGACCGAACAGCCCAGGCGGACGAGAATACTGCGGACCTTGTCCTCTTCGATGGCGCCTCCCAGCAGGGCAGCCAACCGCGATAGCCGCAGAGTGACGGGTGCTTGTTCAGGCGCTTGACCCACCTGCCGCACCGGACCCGGTTGCCCACCGCAAATCGCCAGCACCAGCTGGGTGGCCCGTTCCAGCGCGGCGGCCTGTAGCGCGGGATCGACGCCACGCTCGTAACGGTACAGGGCATCGGAAACCAGCTTGAACCGGCGACCAACGCCGGCAACGGCATCAGGCGCAAAGCAGGCCGACTCCAGATAAACATCCCGAGTGGCCGGAGTCACCGCGGAGCCCGCGCCGCCCATGGCTCCGGCCAAACCGACCGGACCCTGGTCGTCCGCAATCACCAGACAGGCCGGATCGAGTTCAACCGTCTGGTCGTTCAGCAGTGTCAGCGACTCGCCTTTCGCCGCCCTGCGGGCCACCAAGTTGCCCTGGAGCTGCGCATCGTCATACGCATGCATGGGCTGGCCCAATTCCAGCAACACATAATTGGTGATGTCGACCAGGGCGTGTTTCGGTCGCAACCCCGCCCGACGAAGGCGTTCCTGCATCCAGGTCGGCGTGGGCCGGGCCGCATCCACGTTCTGAATCAGTCGGCCGCAGAACACCGGACAATCCTCAGGATCAACCGCCGCCACATCGCGCCCCTGCTCGTGCGTCGCCGCGATGGGCGCGCAGTCCACCGGCATCCAGTCGCTCTCGTAGAGCACCGCCGCATCCCGCGCGACACCCCGCACGCTGGCGCAGTCGCCCCGGTTGGGAGTTAACTCGATCTCGATGATCTGGTCATCGGCACCAATCGCGGCCCGAAAATCCTGGCCGGGCTGATAGTCACCGTGCAGCTCCATCAGGCCACTCGCCGCCTCGCCCAGACCCAGCTCACGTGCGGAACACAGCATGCCCGCAGAGGCGACACCACGCAGCTTGGCCTGCTTGATCTTGACCCCACCCGGCAGCTCCGCGCCCACGGTGGCCAGTGGCACCAGCATGCCGGCCCGAACATTGGGCGCGCCGCAAACAATCTGAACCGTCGCATCGCCGGAATCGACCTGGCAGACGCGCAGTCGGTCTGCATCCGGGTGTAGCTCCACGGCGTCAACACGGGCGACCACAACCCCTGAGAAGGCCGGAGCAACCGGCTCCACGGAATCCACCTCAAGACCGGCCAGGGTCAAGCGCTCAGCCAGCGCAGCCGGGGCATCCGTCACCGACACCCACTCGGCAAGCCATTGTGTACTTACTTTCATCGCCAGTCCGCCCTACTGAAACTGCGCGAGAAAGCGCAGATCGTTCTCGAAGAAAAGACGCAGATCATCGACGCCGTATCGCAGCATGGCCATGCGTTCCATCCCCATGCCGAAGGCGTAGCCCGTATAGATTTCCGGATCGATGCCCACAGCACGCAGCACGTTGGGGTGCACCATGCCGCAACCCAAAATCTCCATCCAACCCTCACGGCCGTTGAGGTCCTGGTAGTGGATATCCACCTCGCAGGACGGCTCGGTAAAGGGGAAATACGACGGACGGAACCGCGTTTTGACGTCCCGTTCAAAGAACGCGGAGAGGAACGCCTGCAAATCAGCGCGTAAATCGGCAAAGCTCACACCGCGCGCGACATAAAGCCCTTCCAGCTGATGGAACATCGGGCTGTGGGTGCGATCCGAATCGCATCGATACACCCGTCCCGGGGCGATGATGCGAAGTGGCGGTTCACGCTCTTCCATCATCCGGATCTGTACCGAAGAGGTATGCGTGCGCAGCACACGACTGCCCTGACCCGCATAAAACGTATCGTGCATGGCACGCGCGGGATGATTCGGCGGAAAGTTCAGCGCCTCGAAGTTATGGTAGTCGTCCTCGATTTCCGGCCCTTCGACCACTTCGAAGCCAATGGTCCCGAACAAGGCCGAGATGCGATCAATCACCCGACGGATGGGATGGGCGCCGCCGTAACCGTCTCCGCGGCCTGGCAGACTCACGTCGATCGCCTCGTCCGCCAGCTTGGCGTCGATGGCGGCCCGCTCCAGCACCGCACGACGCGTGTTGATCTGTTCGATCAGGGCCTGCTTGGCGGCGTTGACCTCGGCACCAAATTGGCGGCGCTGGTCTGGCTCCATGCCACCCAGGGTCTTGAGCAAGCCCGTGATCCGCCCCTTCTTCCCCAGCATCTCGACCCGCACGTCATCCAGGGCAGAGAGGTCCGAGGCGGCCTCGATGCGCGAAGCAGCATCTTCATGTAACTGTTTCAGATCTTCCGACATCTTATTGATCCGGCTATCTTTTTTGAATAATGCACCGTTGCTGCCACGGTCGGCGCAACGACATTGGCCACAAAAAAAGGGGAAGGCCACAGCCTTCCCCTTCTTCTCAAGCGGTTACACCACCTTCGCCGGGATGGCGAGGGGCGTTAGTTAGAGGCTGGCCTTGGCTTGCTCGGCAAGCTGGCCAAACGCCGCAGCGTCATGCACCGCCAGATCAGCCAGTACCTTGCGATCCAACTCGACGCCGGCTTCCTTCAGGCCGTGGATGAAACGGCTGTAGGACAGGCCGTTCTCCTTGGCGGCGGCGCCAATACGCTGGATCCACAGCGCGCGAAACTCGCGCTTGCGAACCTTGCGATCACGGTAAGCGTACTGACCGGCCTTGGTAACGGCCTGGTTGGCAACGCGGAAGCTGCGACTCCGGGCACCGTAATAGCCCTTCGCAGCCTTAAGAACCTTCTTGTGTCGTGCCTTGGCGGTTACGCCGCGCTTGACTCGTGGCATGACGATTTCCTCGTGGTCATCGGCCTATGGTCAGGCCGAAACAAACATTAAACGTAGGGCAGCATCCGCTCTACGGCTTTGGTGTCGCAGCTAGCGACCTGCGTCACCTTGCGCAGCTGGCGGCAACGCTTGGCGTTCTTCTTGGTCAGGATGTGGCGGTGATGGGACTGCATCCGCTTGAAACCACCACTGCCGGTGCGCTTGAAACGCTTGGCAGCGCCCCGGTTGGTCTTCATCTTCGGCATGACAACTCTCTGTCGATTCTTAGTTCTTACGCGGCGCCATCACCATGATCAGCTGCCGTCCTTCCATCTTCGGTCGCTGCTCGACGCTGGCCATTTCTTCCAGCTCCTCTCGAACGCGATCGAGCAGGCGCATTCCGATTTCCTGGTGCGCCATCTCGCGCCCGCGGAACCGCAACGTCACCTTGATCTTGTCACCGTCTTCCAGAAACCGTTTGAGGTTTCGAAGCTTCGTCTTGTAGTCGCCCTCGTCAGTTCCAGGCCGGAACTTCACTTCCTTGACCTGAATCTGCTTCTGCTTCTTCCGGGAGTTCTGCTGAGACTTCTGCTTCTCGAAGATATGTTTGCCGTAATCCATGATGCGGCAAACGGGTGGATCGGCCTGCGGCGCCACCTCGACGAGATCCAAGCCCGCATCCGCGGCCTTGCTCAGTGCATCCTCGATGCCGACGATGCCAACCTGCTCACCGTCTGCGTCCACCAACCGAACCTTGGGCACAGTGATCTGATCATTGCGCCTGTCCTGTCTTTCCCGGGCGATACCTTCGTCCTCCGAACAAAACCAGTTTCCAACGCCTTTCCCGGCGTATCTCTATCCGGAAAACGGCAAACCCGCGCCAACGTCAATCGGCGCATGAGGGGCGCGGATTGTATGCGACCAATGAGCCGGCCTCAACAGCGAGCCAACGCAAAACCTTCTGTTCACGCACACTGCCGCGCTGACCGCTGCAAAACCGGCCCATATCAAACCAATCGAACTGTCCTAATTGACTGTTTCAATTAGTTATTTCCCGTTTTGTTCAGCAGCCCCGGATCTCGTCCGAGGAATCCGTCACCGAAGCCGCTGATCGCCGAACGTGTCGGCTGGTTCGCGCAGAGTGCGCCCAAACTGCGCAGAGCGCGCGATCAACGCCGACTAATCAGCACCAGAATCCGTCGCAAATAGCTGCCCGTCCGGGTCTGCGAAGCCCTTGAATTCCAGCGCATTGCCGGCCGGATCTCGCAGAAAACAGGTGGCCTGTTCACCCGCAGTCCCCAGGAAGCGTCGGTGCGGCTCAACCACAAACTCCACCCCGGCGGCACGCAATCCTGCGACCAACGTCTCCCACTGCGGCAACGACAGGACGACACCAAAATGTGGAACAGGTACGCCATGCCCGTCCACGGCGTTGCTCCCGGCATCGGTTACGGACGACTCGACTTCATGAATCACCAGTTGATGGCCAAAGAAATCGAAGTCGATCCAGTGGCGGTCACGCCGGCCCTGCGGGCAGCCGAGGACTTCACCGTAGAACCGCTCGCAGGCGGCCAAGTCCGTCACCGGGATGGCCAGGTGAAACGCTGCGCCGGACATGGGCGTCACCAGCGCATCTCAACGCCAACACGCGCCGCCAGCGGTCGGCCTGGCCGGGCGCCAAAGGGCCGCCGCGAGACGACGTAGACTTCGTCCAACAGATTGTCGACCCGGGCGGTGATATCGACTCGGGGTGTCACTTGGTATCGGCCGGCGACATCCAGGACGGTGTAGGCATCACTACCGGAATCGTCCGGAATCTCGCCGCGACCCGCCTGATCACGCATGGCCGACACGTAGGTCACCGAGGCATCTGCCTGCCATCGATTGGCGCGCAGTCCCAGTAACAGGTTGGCGCGGTGCTCCGGCACATACGGCAGTTCGAAGCCCGCTTCGACGGCACCGAATTGTGGATTGCTGGAATCGAAAGATTCATCGAACTCGCCATTCGTCCATGTATGGCTGGCCTCTAGCTGTAGCGTCAAACCCGCCGTGAGCAGCTGCATGCGACTAACCGTGGTTTCCAGGCCGGCGACGCTGACTGAGCCGGCATTGGTTTGTTCACCAAGCTGGGCGTCATCGCAGCCAGATGAAAACGTACAGATGCCCGTCAGATTGCTGTAATCGCTCAGAAACGCCACTAGTTCGATAGCCACCGGGCTGCCCTGCCACCGGAACCCTGCCTCGGCATTCCACGCATCCTCCGGTTCGGCATCCGACAACCCGGGTGAAGCCGGCGAGTAACCGCGGTGGACCCCACCGATCCAGGTCAGCGACCGCGTCTGGGCGAAGCTGACACCGATGCCAGGCAGCAGGGTGACGTTGCGATTCCGGTTCTTGGCACCCGCGCGACGATCGACGAACTCGGTTTGCACGGCCTCCATGCGCAGACCCGGCACGATGGTCCAACGACCTACCACCATCTCATCCTGCACCCACAAGGCCAGTGCATTGGCGCGCCCGGTGTTGTTGGCGGTGATGCTTCGGGGCGCGTTGTTGCGCTCTAGCTGACCATCAACCATCTCGTAGGCCAGCTCATCATGTAGCCGCCGAATCCGGTCGCTATGCAGGCGCAGCCCAAGCCGTAGGCTGTGATCCAGTCGTCCGCCAAGATGACGGACATATCGGGCCTGAAGACCGGATGATCGAAACGATCGGTCATTGGTCCCGATCAGCAGGTCATCGTCCCCCGCCCCAGGCGTGGTATCCGCTTCACCGGTCAGCCCCTGATAAAAGAGCTGGTTACGCGGGGTGTCCGGGTTCGCCAGCACATCCCGGATGTCGGCACCCCTAAAGTTGTTGAACTTGGTCCAGGCACGGTCGAACCGGTGGTCATAGGCGGTGACGTGCAGGTCACCACCCCAGAGCGGATGTTCGATATCCGCCCGCAGGCCGTGCCAGTCCCAGGTCATCTCGTCCAGGGCGCTGCCGCGATAACGCCGCGTGGGGTCGGACCGGAAGTCCTCTTCTGTCAGGCCCAGGTAGGTTTCATCCGAGGTCTCCGTCGCCGCCCCTACCCGCAGCACCAGCCGCCCCTGCCCCAGTTCTCGGCCGTACTTCAACAAGCCCTCGGCTTTGTCGAATCCGGTATCGCCGCCGCCATCAAGGGTCTTGAACCCATCGCTGCCCAGGTAGACCAGCTCAGCTTGCAGGGCATGGTCTCCAAGCGGCGTGGCCGCGCGCGCATGCAGGCTGCGGTCTGCATCGCTGCCTCCCGTCAGCGCCAACAAGCCGGCACGGCGATCGGGCAGCGGTGCGGACAGCAGGTTGATCGCGCCACCGATGGTCTGGGGGCCGTACTGGATGGCCGCAGGCCCCTTGAAGACCTCGACACCGGTCATGCGCTGGCTGAGCGGGAAGTAGTAAGCCGCAGGCGCCGCGTACGGCGCGGGCCCGAACAACACGCCATCCTCCATCAGCGTGACCTTCTGGCTACGATCAGAATTGCCGCCGCGAATTCCGATGTTAGGACGCAGCCCATAGCCGTCCTCACCCCGCACATACACGCCGGGCACAACATTGAGAATGCGGTGGATATCTGCGTAATCAAAGGCTTCCAGCGTCTGCTCGTCCACCAGATGCGCTGATCCGGTCGCGCGCTGCAGGGCTTCCGCGGTACCGAAAATGGTCATTTGCTGCAGCTCCACGGAGGTTTCGGTGTCCGTGTCCGACGTCTCCGGTGCCTGGGCCCAGGCACCAGCTGGCAGCAAAACGGCGGCGATGAGCAGCCGACGGGCAATCAAATTCATGCAGTCTCCGGTGTCGTTCGCCGTGATCTTAGCGGCGTTCCTGCTCGCGCCTATCGGTCGCGAGAAATCGTTGCTGCACGGCAGGCGTCGCCACCGCACAGTAAGCGCTGCGCCCGAACAGGGCGTAGCGAAAGCGCCCGACCACACGATAAACCGCATCGCGAATCGGCCGCGGGATGATCAGGCATATCGCGATCCAGCGCCATGGTGCACGCAAGTGACGCGCGATGCGCAGTGCGGCTTCTGAGCGCGCATGCACGCCGTCGGCGTCCAACAGATAAACCGTCGACAGCTGTTGCACGTCCAGCCCGTCCGGCGCCTGCGTTCCGGCCCAGGTCGATTGCAGCGGCGCAAACCGAAACAGGGGTTCCGCCTCGTGGCGTAGCACGAAACGAATGCTCGCGTTACATAAGCCGCAATGGCCATCGAAGAGGATGACGGGATGTGTGCCCGGTCTATCCATCATCGTCGACGCCGGGGCGTCCTGTGGTGCTAAGCCGCAGCTGGGGGTGGGTCTTCGGCGCCGAGCTCGGGGGGGCGGTAATCCAGTCCGCGACGCCCAAGCCATCGTTCACCTGTGCCAGATCGGCATCCGGATCGATCAAACGGCGAGCTGGCCGGGCGTTCAGTGAAACCCAGGAGTCCGCATACACCTGAACCGGTCCGACGCCGCGCTGATTGAAATCATCACGGATGCGATGCGCCAGCTGCAGAATCAGGTCGGGTTGGCCGGCCATTTCGCGGTACTGCATTTCGGTCAAATAGTCATAGGGCGACACGACCTGCGTGCGCCCGCTTCGATCCACGACGCGATAAGCCAGCGAGCCCGACTTTTCCCGCAGCATCACCCGCCAAGAGAATCGCATGCCCTGCTCATGCCAGAGCACCGTGCCCGGATAGGCCCAGTGCCGCAGTGGCAGCAGAAACTGCACCAAACAGAACCCGAGTAGACACACGGCCATGGCCGGCCGCAAGGGGGACACCCGCTGATCCGCGGACTCGGCGCGGAGTGGGGTTGTGCCCTGACCAGCACGCAGTTTGGCCACCAGCCGGCGCGGCCAGTCGGCGTCGAAGAACACCAGCACGGACAGCACCATGATGAAAGGAAACAGGCCGATGCTGAAAAACAGGTGCGTCAGCACATGGAACAGCACGATCAGGGCGAAGGCCCAGGGCCTTGCCCTGCGCCACAACATGAATCCGATGATCGTGACGTCAAAGACGAATGCGAACCAGGAGAACGCGAAATGCACCCAGACTTCGTCTAGCAACCAGCCAATCAGCGGCAAACCTTCCAGCGGCGGCAACCAGATATTCAGCGGCTGGGCATGCAGTAGCCAATCGCTTTCGAATTTGGCCCAACCAGCATAGAAGTACAACAGACCGACCTGGAAACGCAGCCACCAGGTTTGCCAGGCCGGCAAGGTCTCTGCACGCAGGGACGGTCGCCGCCAAGCATCCAAAGACCAGGCGCGGTGTGGCGACAGCCAGCACAGGATGAACGCCAGCAAAATCACCAGATAATGGTGATTCAGGTAGGTGGTCACGTCCATCAGTTCCGCATAGCTGAACAGCAGGACGAAAGCGATGGCCGCAAGGCGATAGAACAATCCCAGCGCCATGCAGAGGGCTGCGACGGCAATACCGCCGAACAAGCTGTAGAGCAGCCACCGCTCCGGCACGGCCACCCAGGCGAACCCCCAGTACTTAAAGTGGAAGCTCGGCTCGACGTAGAGACGATCAACCCACCCCAGCGCCATAAACCGGAGCGTGCCCACACATAGCAGCAGGCCAAACAGCACCCGGAACGCCGCCAGCGCGGCAATATCCCGGGGCTTGTTGGCAGCGACCAGCAGCCGCCGCCAGGCTGATGAGGCATCCGGCGGCGGCGATGCTTTTGCAGGGTGGCTAGTCATTATCTCCGGCAGCGCGATCCGGTGTGGCCAGCGACAAGGCGCTGACAACCTCGGTGCGGAAGGTATCCATCGCATCCTGAATCGCCCCGTGCAGCGCACAGGCGGCCGGCTCTCCCGTGGCATTGGCCGATGCGTTGGTGCATGCCGCTGAATCGTCGATGGCCTCGACTTCAGTTTCGAAGTCCGGGTCGATCTGGGTGTCGATCTGGTCCAACGTGACGTCCAGACGGGCGAGCAGCTTGTCGACGATGTCCTGGCGATCAATGCCGGCGAGCAGATCATTCATCCCCATGCCGCCGGCCTGGCCCGTGAACACGTCCCGGAACATCTGCACATTGGCCCGCAGCGATGGAGTCGAAGCCCGCGCATACGGGTGTTCCACCCGCGACACATCATTCCCCGAACACACCAGCCCGGTCGCGCCGATTCCCGTGGGGCAGGCGATCTTCCGGTCCTTGGTTTCCTTCTCTACGTAAAACAGCGAGGTGGATAAGGCGTCCAGAGCATCCTGCGGCGTCATGTAGACATCGCTGCCGGCACCCGCCTGCGACCACTGTGCGATGAAATTGCCCTCACCCGCTTCCCAGGCATCGCGCAATTCCTCGGCACGTGCGGCAATGAATGCCGCCACTGCAGCGGCGTAGTCGGCACGCGACTGGGCAACGTCGACCCCGCTATCAGGCGGGCAGGCGCTGTTCGGACCATCGAAGTACAGCAGATACTCGATGGCACCCAGACCCATGGCATCGATCCGCGTGGACGCGGTGACCGGGTCGCCGGCATAGGCAGAGCGATCCACCGCACAGGCGTTGAACGCGGGATAGGCGTAGATGAGGTCACGCAGGTCCTGCCCACCGGGAGCATCCGAGGGCGCCGCTGGACCGACGGCCACCACTTCGACGCGTTGGAACTGCACGATGGCCTCAGCCCAGGCCGCCTGCGCGGCTTGACGGGCTGCGGCGTCGGCCGGATCGGCCGCATGGGCGACCATCGCAGTCTCCAGCTCCGCAGCCTCGGTGGCGAACACCCGCAGTGCCGGCAGGATCACCGAGGTTCCGAGATCGGCGAGCACGGCACGTCGCGCTTCATCACCTAGCATGACGCCGCCGCCATTATCGCCCCCTCCACCGCAGGCCACTAGCGTGGCCGTGGCGATGGCGATCAGGCCCTTGCTCCAGCCAGGCATTACCAGGCCTCCAAATTCGCCTGGCTAAAGCCATACGTCGTGCCGATGAGGGCACGGGCTTCGAGCAGGTCCTGGCGATACGTCGGATCGTTGGTCAAGGCCGGCTGGTCATCCAGCAGGGCGTGGAGATCGGCAAAGCGCGAGCCGACATTCATCGGTGAGGCCGGATTGAACTGCAGCCCCAGCGCAAAGCCCTTCATTTCCGCCCAGGCCTTGGCCAGGTCAGCCAGCCCCGCCGAAGCATTGGTATCGCGCTCAGCCATCGCATCCAGCACATCATTGATGTAGTGCACGATGGTGGCCGCAATGGCCTGCTCCCAGGTGCTCACGGCATCGTCGCGCGCTGTCAGCAATGCGGCCTGTTGGTCGCTGCTCATGTCATCGAACCCGACGCCGGCGGCGGTGATCACGGCACGGCCCGTCAAGAACGCTTCGAATGCCGCCGTGGTGAAATCCGTCGGGCTGGATGGATCGGCACCCACATCGCGCTTGGCCGCATTGGTCGATGCCCCGAAATTGTGCTCGGAACGCACGTCGATGAAGCCATCGTTATTGTCGTCCACCACGCCATCGCGGTTGACGTCATCGCTGCGGTCGGCGTAGCGACGCGCCGCCCCGAAGTAGCCAAAGCCCTCGTCCCACTGGTGCTCCAGCGCCGAGTACGGATTGCTTCCGGCCTGCTCTGCCGACGCCAGCAGCCCCTTGCCCGGCGTGGCCGGATCATTATCCAGGTAGTCATCCGTCCCCTGTGCGAAGACCACGGCGCCCAACAGGAACTTCTGGATGTACTGGGCGTAATCAATGCCCGTGGTCGAGACGTAATGCGGCTCGCCGGGCGCATTGGTGCCCTGCTCCGCCTGATTAGAGACCGCCGTAATCAGATCACGCAAAAACGCTTCGGCGTTGCTCTGCCCGGACACACCCTGGAACTCGGTGTTCCAATCTTTCCAGTCGGTCACGGTATCGTTGCCCGCAAACTTTTCCTTCAGGTGCTTGGTGCCGCATAGCTCGCCCAGCGTATCGACAGCCTCGGGCACGGGAAGCGTGGTACCCAACACGGTCTGCGTGTTCTGCGCCGCGATGTCGCCGGCAATGGTGTCATCAAAGTACGGCACCGAGCTTCCACGGTACTCGCTGCTACTGATCTCGCTGGCATCACGCACCGCGTTATCCAGGGCAATAATCAACGTCTGACGGCAAACCTGCCCCTGGTAGCTGACACTGGAGGCGCCCGCCTCGAACTGCGACTCGAAGCTGTAGGTCGTCGGAACCATGAACTCGTCGCCCGACACCGCAATGGTGCCGTCGGTGTCGCTACAGGCGGCCAGCAGCGCCAAACTGCCCAGCCCGGCAGCCAGTGGAGCAAGGTGTCGTCGCGTCATGTCGTCATCCTGTTGTTGAAAATGATTCGGCAGCCACCCTGACTGCCGCGGCGCGGAGTGTAACAAATGAGAATCGTTTGTATTCTTGATGCAGAACTCACTTACAGCACCGCGGCTCGGAAGGGCTGGTTCCTCAAGCCAACATGTTCCACCATGTTGTGGGGACCACGGCGCGATGGCCTGGCCGCATGCTTGAATCTGCGCAGCCAGGGCCTCACTACAGCCACCAATGACTGGCTCGGCCAGCCACTGCCGCGCTGACAGAGGATCGTCATCGCGCGTGATTTACCGCACGTCTGCTGTACAGGGTCGGAACCGGCCTTGGTGCGGAGCTATGCACTTCATCGACGAGACCAACATGACCCATCACGCTGTGATCAATGCGTTACGCGAGGCCGTGGAGGCACGCATTCTCGGCCAGACGCATCTGGTGGAACGGATTCTTATCGCACTGCTGGCCGACGGTCATCTACTGGTAGAAGGGGCGCCGGGCCTGGCCAAGACCACGGCAATCAAGACGCTGTCGGATCACCTGGAGGCGGATTTCCACCGCCTGCAGTTCACGCCTGATCTGCTGCCCTCCGATCTGGTCGGCACGGAAATCTTTCGACCGGAGCAAGGGGCTTTTGAGTTTCGCCACGGCCCGATCTTCCACAACCTGCTATTAGCCGACGAGATCAACCGCGCTCCTGCAAAGGTTCAGTCAGCGCTGCTGGAGGCCATGGCTGAGCGACAGGTCACCGTGGGGCAGACCACCTACGCCCTCCCCGACCTGTTCCTGGTCATGGCCACACAAAACCCGATTGAACAGGAAGGGACTTATCGACTCCCTGAAGCCCAGCTCGATCGCTTTTTGATGTACGTGAAGGTGGGATACCCCGACGCCGGGACCGAGCGCGCAATTCTGCGACTGAGTCGGGCGACGGATCGCAAAACTGCGCCGCCGACTCCGGCGACACGGATCGACCAAGCGTCGGTTATGGCCATGCGCGCTGCCTGCCTGGACTTGCATCTGGACGACGCCGTCGAGACCTACATTGTCCAGCTCATCCAGGCCACGCGGACGCCGGCACACTACGGCGAGGACCTTGCCCGCTGGATCGAATTCGGTGTCAGTCCACGCGGAACCCTGGGCCTGGAACGTTGCGCCCGTGCCCACGCCTGGCTACGTGACCGAGACTATGTCTCTCCCGACGATGTCCAGGCCATTGCAGCCGATGTCTTACGCCATCGCATACTGCTGAGTTTCGAGGCGGAGGCCGACGGCGTCGACAGCGATGCCGTGGTCAATCACTTGCTCGAGCGTGTGCCGGTTGCCTGACATCGTGGCCGGACGAACGCGCATCGACATGGAAGCACTGACCGGCCTGCGCCGGCAGGCCGCCGCGTTGGATTTGTCATCCCGACCACGGGTGATGACCGACTTGGCGGGGGCGCACGCATCTGGTTTCCGTGGCCGCGGCATGGAATTTGACGACTACCGCGTGTACCAGCCAGGGGATGACCTGCGGGCGATGGACTGGCGGGTGACTGCGCGAACCGGCACCCCGCACGTCCGCCTCTATCACGAAGAGCGCGAACGTCCGGTCATGCTCTGCGTGGACCTGCGCCCGGCGATGTGGTTTGCCACACGCGGTCGCTTCAAGTCGGTCGTGGCCGCCCAGGCTGCGGCCCTTTGCGGATGGGCGGCCCTGGACAACAGGGATCGTGTGGGCGGGTTGAGCTTCGATGGTCAGCGGCATGCAGAAATTCGCCCTGGTGGGCGACGCCAGCTGCTGCAATGGCTGCACACACTCGCTGACTCCACGCCGGCGCACGGCCCGGTTCGCGCGGATGCGTTGAGCCAACTCCTGCGGCGGCTGCTGCGCACCGCACGACCCGGCACGCTGGTGGGCCTGTTCAGTGATTTCCGCCAGCTCGGTCCAATGGAGTCGGCGCTATTGCGCAAGCTGGGCCAACGTGTGGAGCTGATTTTAGGCTTTGTCGTCGATCCCATTGAGCAGCGCCTGCCTCCAGCAGGACGCTACCCACTGGCCGATGAAACCGGTCAGATTCGCTGGATCGATACCGGCGATCCGCATCATCGACGTCGGTGGTCCGAGCAGTACGCGCAGCGACGGGCGGCTGCCGAATCGGCGGCGCGAAGCTGCCGCGCACACTGGGTCGAGTTGTCTACGGATGGCGAGCCACTGGATGCGCTATCAACCGCGCTTGGGCGCCGGCGTCAGGTCGCTTAGTCCATGAATCCCGGCACGACTCCAGATCCTCTGGCCCAGCTGCGTGGCCTGCACCCACCTCCAGACCCCAGCGCATGGCCGCTGGCACCCGGCTGGTGGCTCCTCGCATTGCTGGTGCTACTGGCCGGCCTGGGACTGATCTGGCTGATTCGCTGGTGGCGTCGCCCAACCGCCCGGCGCCTGGCCTTGCGCGAACTCCAGCGCCTGCAGAACTGCCGGCAGCACGACGACTTTCATGACCAGCTCGCAGCTTGGTGGCGGCGATGTGCCATGGCACGTGATGGTCAGCAGGTGGCCGGCCTGACAGGTGATCGCTGGAAACAGCAGCTACAGCAGGCCGCCCCCGAGGTGGATATCAGCTCGGTCCACAGAGACCTGTTTGAAGCCCGCTACGAGCCGCAGCCAGGCACTCAAACCGATGCCCGGCAGCTGCTGGAGATCAGTCGCCGCTGGGCACGCGAGGCACTGCGATGATTCAGCTGCTCTGGCCCTGGTGGTTGGCCGCTCTGCCCCTGCCGTGGCTGATGCTGCGTTGGGCACCGCCGGTACGAAGCGGACAGGCCGTGCACCTGCCCATCCACGCTGAACTGGCCCAAGCGGCGGCGGCCGATACGCAGCGCCGGCGACGCTTGAATGCCCGTCAGCTGGCCGCCG
This sequence comes from Abyssibacter profundi, assembly GCF_003151135.1. NCBI lineage: Bacteria > Pseudomonadati > Pseudomonadota > Gammaproteobacteria > Chromatiales > Oceanococcaceae > Abyssibacter > Abyssibacter profundi. The sequence continues at coordinate 16,395 of NZ_QEQK01000004.1, read as the reverse complement.
GTCTGGTCTGGGCGCTGCTGGTGTTCGCGGCCTGCCGGCCGGTGTGGCTGGGCGAACCGATCCGGTTGCCCACCAGCGGACGGGACCTGATGCTTGCGGTGGACGTCTCTGGCTCCATGGAGGAGGCGGACATGGAGGTAGCCGGCCGGCGGGTGAACCGGCTGCGGGCCGTGCAATCGGTGGCCACGGATTTCATCCAACGACGGACCGGTGATCGGGTCGGACTCATTCTGTTCGGTGACCGCGCTTACGTTTACTCACCGCTTAGCCTTGACCGCGAAACCGTCGCCACCCTGCTCGGCGACGCCCTGGTGGGTCTGGCCGGACAGAAAACCGCCATCGGCGATGCCATTGGCCTGGCGGCCAAGCGGCTGCAGGACAGCCCTGCCAAGGAACGTGTGCTGGTCCTGCTCACCGATGGCGTCAACACGGCGGGTGAACTCGAGCCGGACAAGGCGGCCGAACTCGCGGCCACGCTGGGCATCCGCATTCACACCATCGGTTTCGGAGGCGGGACACGCGCCCTGGGCGGCTTCTTCCAGATCCAGCAGGCGCAGATCGACGAGCGGCAGCTCCAGCACATCGCCGAACAAACGGGCGGACGTTATTTCCGCGCACGCGACACCGATGAGCTGGAGGCGATTTATCGTTTGCTAGACGATATCGAACCCGTGGAGGTCGATGCCCTGAGTGTCCGACCGCAGGACGAACTGTTTCTGTGGCCACTCGCGGCAGCCGGTTTGCTGGCGACGACCTTGCTCCTGCTCCGCCGCTGGCGAGAGCAACGCGGGGCACGGGCATGATCGCAGCCATTGAACAACTAGAGCTGCTACGCCCGGGATGGTTGCTGGCGCTACTGCCCTGGCTGATCTGGGTGCTCCACAGCCATCTCAGCCGGACACGCGATCCGCGCTGGTCACAGGTCATCGAACCAGAGCTACTCGATGCGTTGGCGACCGGCCCGGCCACCGGCGGGCACGACTGGGTCGATCGGCTGTCGCGTTGGGCACTGCGCCTGGCGGTTCTGCTGGGCATTGTGGCGCTGGCCGGACCCAGCTGGCGCGAGCAGCCAGCGCCCGTGTTCCAGGCGAGTACGGCGCGTGTGCTGGTGCTGGATTTGTCGCAATCCATGAATGCGCAAGACCTGCCGCCCAGCCGCTTGGCCCGGGCACGATTTGCAGCCATGGATTTGATCGACTCGGCCAGTGATGGGCGCCTGGCCGTCGTGGCATTCGCCGGCACCGCACATGCCGTCGTGCCCTTGACCACTGATCACCGCACGGCCAAGCATTTGATCGGCACCCTGGCCCCAGACCTCATGCCGGTGCCCGGCAGCGCCATCGCCACCGGCCTGCGACAAGCCCTGGCGCTCATGGAACAGGGGCAGGCGCTGTCGGGCGACGTGATCCTGCTCACCGACTCCGCGCCGGACGAGGCCGCCCAAGCGGCCGCGCAGCAGTTGGCGGACGCCGGCTACCGACTCAGCGTGGTCGGTTTTGGCACACGGGATGGCGCCCCAATCCCCAGCGACCGCGGGGGCTGGGTCCACGATCGATCCGGCCGCATGACACTCGCGCGGCTCGATGAACCCGGTCTGCGCCGACTCGCTGCCGCTGGCGGCGGTCAATATCAGCCGCTTCCAAACCAGGCACTGACCCTGGAGATGTTGGGCGTGCAGGCCGTCGCCCGGGGCTCTTCGAACTCCGCTGACCATAACGAGACCCGGCGCCGCGAAGACGCAGGCCCCTGGCTGGTGCTCCTGGTGCTACCACTGGCGCTGCTTGGCTTCCGTCGGGGCGCGCCCTGGCTGGCCACCGTGGCACTGACACTTGCGCTCACCGACCCCGTGTACGCGCTAGGCCCCGACTGGCTGTGGCGAAACGCAGATCAGCGCGGTCAAGATCAGCTGCAGGCCGGACAGCCCGAAGCGGCCATGCAAACGTTCAAAGACCCGAACTGGAAAGGCACGGCGGCCTACCAGGCCGGCGACTACGAGGCGGCCATCGATGCGTTCTCAGCCCCCACAACGGCCGACCAAGCCTACAACCTGGGCAATGCCCTGGCCCGGGCCGGGCAGCTGGATGCCGCCATCGAGGCTTATGACCAGGCCCTGGCGCTCGATCCAACGCTGGAAGACGCGGCCTTTAACAAGGCGCTGGTGGAACAACTCCAGCAGCAGCAAGCCTCACAGCAGTCGCCATCGCAAGACCCATCGGAGTCGTCTGAATCAGGGCAGGACAACGCCAATCCATCGGAGGGTGGCGAATCGGACGCAGAGGATGCCGAGGGCAATCCGTCGGACCCGCCGGGTGATGATCAGCGCTCGCAGGGCACCCCGTCGGCGGAGGACAGCGACCCGCAGTCGCCCGCCCCGGACGATGCCACGCAGAACGACCCCGCCGAGTCGGCGGACGCACCCTCCGCGTCCACCGAGGATGACCCGGCGGCAGATGCCGACAGCCCGCCCGATCAAGCGGCCGGCAACCCGGCCCTGCCTGACCCGGCGTCCGAGGCCGAACAAGCCGCAGTCCAGCAATGGCTCCGCCGTGTGCCGGATGACCCAGGCGGTTTATTACGCAACAAGTTCCTGCTCGAACAACAGCGCCGTGAGGCCAGACGCCAACGTGAAGCCAATGAGTGAGCCCATCCGAAGACGCCCCCGCCGCCTCGCAAGCGCCGTGACGGATGCCGGCAGCTGGCCGGTGCTGCTCGCGCTCGTGACCCTGCTGCTCTGCGGACTGCCCGGCGGGGCCATCGCTGCGGTCAACGCCACGGTGGACCGGAATCCGGTCATGGTCGGCGAGACCTTTAATCTGACGCTGCGCTCCACGGATGAGCGTGAGGGCAACCCGGACTGGTCTGCGCTGGAGGGCCGGTTCCGGGTCCTCAACACGGTGAGCGGATCGGAGTATCGCCTGATCAACGGACGGGCTTCGCGAAGCCGGCACTGGACGGTCACGCTGGTTGCCACGCGCCCGGGGGACTACGAGATTCCATCCATCCAGGTGGGCAGTACTTCGACGAACCCGATCCCGCTCACCGTGGTGGCCCCGGAGGCCGGCGATGGGCCCCGTGACGCATTTATCGAGTTCGAGGTCGATCGCGACAGTGCCTACGTCCAGGAACAGGCCCTGCTCACCGTGCGGCTTTATGTCAGCGGAGACCTGGTCTCCGGCCAGCTCGGTGAGCCCAGCGCTCCCAACGCGGTGATCGAACAGATTGGTGAACAATCCGAATCCCGCGCGATTCGCGACGGCCAGCGCTACCACCTCTTCGAGCGCCGCTACGTGCTCTTCGCGGAGCAGCCCGGCGAGCTGGTCATCACCGCACCGCAGTTCACAGGCGAAATTTCGACCGGGCGTCGGCGCTCATCGATGTTCAATCTGGGGCAGTTTGCTGGCCAGACCCGGCAGATATTCGCAGAAGGCGAGCCGATGACGCTTAGCATCCAACCGCCCCCTGCAGACTGGACGGGCCCGTGGCTGCCTGCATCCAATGTTGAACTCGAACAGTCCCTGGTGCCCAACAGCGGCCCCTTTGTGGCAGGCGAACCATTCAGCCGAATCACCGAACTGGTCATCGACGGTCAGCTACACACGCAGATTGATCCGCTAACCCCACAACAGCCCGACGGCGTCCAGGCCTATGGCGAGCCCGCCGATACCCAGACCAGCGAGTCCCGCAACGGGGTACGAGCCCGTTTGGCCCAGCAATGGGCACTGATCGCCAACCAGGCCGGCGAGCTGGTCCTTCCGGAAATCAGACTGCGCTGGTGGGACACCACCGCTGACCGTCCACGGGAAACCGTGATTCCGGAGCGCCGCATCCAGGTGGAGCCAGGCGCCATGGCCACCACGCCCCCGCCCCCTTCGCAAGCGGTCACCAGTGAACCCGATGTTACGACCACCCCGTATACCCCCCCGCTGCGGTCAGTCGCCGACTCCGGGATCTGGCCGTGGCTGGCGGCGTTTCTGGGGCTGGGCTGGCTGCTCACCATCGGCGCCTGGTTTGTTGCGTCTCGTCGCCGCTCCCAGGACCGGAGAATCCCGGATACCCAACCCGCCGCGCCCTCCACACGCCAACTGATCAAAACACTGCAGTCGGCGACACCGTCAGAGGCACGGCAGGCCCTGCTGGGCTGGGCGCGACAGCGGCATGCGCCCCATTTCGTGTACACGTTGGAGGACTGGGCGCGCCGCGAGGCCGACCCACAACTGACGCAGGCCCTGACAGCCCTGGACGCCCACCTCTACGCAGGCCAGATGACCGGAGCTTGGTCGCCCGAATCGCTGTGCCAGGCGATCCGGCAATTACCCGATCGGCCAACCGCAGCAACGCCCATCGCGACCCTGCCACCACTGTACCCAGAAGCCCAGCCCAGACAGGCCACATAGGGGGTCAGGCCGGCAGAAGACGCGTGCAAAAAAATATGGCAGTCTTGTGTCAAAGGCGTCCTGCCACTGATTCGCCACTGCCAAATCCGACCGACCGCACAAAAAAAACCCCCGAACGGTTACGTCCGAGGGCAACAAGTCGCCTGGGTGGGGACATCCCCGAGCAGGCAGACTCCATGGAAGTCGGGACCGGCGGGTTGGGCACAGTCATCTTGTAGATGCCTGAACCGGTGAAAAAGTTGCACGAGACTGCTTAAACGAATTCCGCAGCCAAAAGCGGACATTCTTTCCGACAACCCGGCAGGCCTAGCGGCGCCGGGTTTTCTTTTGGCGGCGGAAACCAGCAGTCATACGCTGGCCATCACGAGCGGTGGGCTTTTGATCCCATTTATTCTACACGCGACGCGACAGCCGGCGTCAGGCGTCCGCTGGATCAAGGCCCTGGACTGAGAACGCGCGCACGCTGAACGCCCGGCGTCTCCGCCGTGCAGCTCGGCCGTACCGCGCGGTCGCTGGCCTGCGCTAACCGTGGCCTGTGCGCTTGGCCCCCGCTGCTGACACCACGGCGGAGCAACCGGGTCCGGTTGTTGCTCTGTCACCGCACCACCGTCCTCACGGCGACCGTGCACGCCCGCGCGCCGCTGTCACTCGACAAGCCACTCCCAGACAGCGCCGAAAGCAGGCTGTGTTCAGGGCGGCCGCAGGGCCTCGCTTGATTCACAGGTAAGCCCGATGGGACACTCCCGCGCCCGTCATGGGGTTGTTTTGGCGCGCCAGACATGGCCGGCGCCCCCCTGACCCAGAATGAGCGGGTGCCATTGGCTCCGATCGCAGTGATGCATGGCGCAGGTCACAAGACCTGCCCGACGGTTTTCTCCAGAAGGACAAGGAACTTTATGAGCAATTACACGCAAGCGGGTGGCCTGCAGGTTGATAGCGGCCTCAAAACCCTGATCGATGAAAAAATCTGCCCCGGTACCGGCGTCAGTCCCGATCAGTTCTGGAGCGGGCTGGAGTCCATCGTCAAGACCTTTGCGCCCCGCAATCGCGCATTGCTGGAAACCCGCGAAGCGCTGCAGGCCAAGATCAACGACTGGCACCTGCAACGTCGTGGCCAGTCCCACGACGCGGCTGCATACAAGGCGTTTCTGGAAGAGATCGGCTATCTGCTGCCAGAACCCGAAGCCTTTAAGGTCAGCACCCAAAATGTGGACACCGAGATTGCAGCGCAGGCCGGCCCGCAGCTGGTGGTGCCGGTCAAGAACGCGCGCTATGCGCTCAACGCCGCCAATGCGCGTTGGGGCAGCCTGTACGACGCGCTGTACGGCTCGGATGCCATCTCTGAAGAAGGCGGGGCCGAGCGTGGTGGTGCCTACAACCCCGTGCGCGGCAACAAGGTCATCGAGTTCGCCCGCAAGCATCTGGATACCGTCGCCCCGCTGGCCAGCGGCAGCCACGTGGGTTCTAAGGCTTACCGCATCGTCGACGGCGCCCTGCAGGTCACGACGGCCGATGATCAAACGGTCGGCCTCGCGAATCCCGAGCGTTTCGTTGGCTATAACGGGGAACCGAACGCCCCGGCGGCCGTCCTGCTCAAGAACAACGGCCTGCACGTCGAAATCCAGATCGATGCCGACAGCCCCATCGGTCAGACCGACGCCGCCGGCGTGAAGGATTTGCTGGTCGAGGCCGCAGTCACCACCATCATGGATTGCGAAGATTCGGTGGCCGCTGTCGACGCAGAGGACAAGATCGAGGTTTACGGCAACTGGCTGGGCCTGATGAAGGGCGACTTGTCCACCGCGCTGCAAAAGGGTGGCAAGACCATCACCCGGACGCTGAACGGCGACCGCTTTTACACCGGCGCCGATGGCAACGAGCTGCGGCTGCACGGTCGTAGCCTGCTATTCGTGCGCAATGTCGGTCATCTGATGACCAACCCGGCGATTCTCGATGCCGAAGGCAACGAGATTTTCGAAGGGATCATGGACGGCATGGTCACGTCGCTGGCCGCCATGCATGACCTGAAGGCCGACAAACGTGATCCCGAGCACAAGGGCAATTCGCGCACGGGCTCGGTGTACATCGTAAAGCCCAAGATGCACGGTCCCGAGGAAGTGGCCTATGCAAATGACCTGTTTGCCGCCATCGAAGATGCCCTGGGCCTGGATCGCCACACGCTGAAGATCGGCATCATGGACGAGGAACGCCGCACCACGGTCAACCTCGCTGCCTGTATTGCCCAGGCGAAGGAGCGCTGCGTGTTCATCAACACCGGCTTCCTGGACCGGACCGGCGATGAAATCCACACCTCGATGGAAGCCGGCCCCTTCATCGCCAAGACCAAAATGAAGGCCCAGCCCTGGATTAAAGCCTACGAGGACTGGAACGTGGATGTCGGCATTCGCTGCGGCCTGTCTGGCAAGGCCCAGATCGGCAAGGGCATGTGGCCGATGCCGGACGAGATGGCCGCCATGCTGGACCAGAAGATCGGCCACCCCAAGGCGGGCGCGACCACGGCCTGGGTGCCCTCGCCCACCGGTGCAACACTGCACAGCATCCACTATCACCATGTGAACGTGTTCGAGCGGATCGAGGAGCTGAGCAAGCGTGAGCATGCGAGCCTGGACGACATCCTGACGATCCCGCTGCTGGGCGACGACCGTCCCTCAGCCGAGGAAATCCAACACGAGCTGGACAACAACTGCCAGGGAATTCTCGGCTACGTGGTGCGCTGGATCGACGCCGGTGTGGGCTGTTCCAAGGTGCCGGACATCAACGACATCGGACTCATGGAAGACCGAGCCACGCTGCGGATTTCCAGCCAGCATATTGCCAACTGGCTGCATCACGGGCTTTGCACGCGCGAGCAGGTCGAGGAAACGCTCAAGCGGATGGCCCAGGTGGTGGATCGTCAGAACGGTGGCGACCCCAGCTACACGCCGATGGCGCCGGGCTACGATGGAATCGCCTTTGCCGCATCTTCAGCGCTGATCTTCGAAGGCACCACGCAGCCTAGCGGCTACACCGAACCGCTGCTGCATCGCTATCGCCTGAAAAAGAAAGCGGCTGCCTGATACCGGCTGCTCAAGTCGATGAACGTCAAACGCCGCATCCAGTTGGATGCGGCGTTTTCGTATCCGGCATCAACCGAGGCCCTAGGAGCCCTAGGGCGCTAGCTCCGCCCGGGGAAATGCTCCTCGATTAGCTGCAAGACCTTGGTCGAGGTCAGTGGCTTGTTCGAGAACGCACCGATCACGCTGCGCTCGCGCGCCAGCTCCGCATCTTCCGGGTTCAGGGAGGTCGTGAGCATCATCACCACAACCCCGCGCCGGCGCTCCGGCGGTAGCTGTTCATAGCTATCCAGAAACTCCCAACCACTCATGATCGGCATGTTGATGTCCAGACAGATGAGGTCCGGTGACGGGAACCGCCCCTGATCGTCGGGCGTTAGCAAGTAATCCAGCGCTTCCTGGCCGTTGAGCCGCTCGACAATGCGATCGGCAACCCCCATGTCCTCCAGCACCGCGCGGTGCAGAAAATTATCCGCCTCGTTGTCATCCACGAGCAGGACTTCATTCAAGGGCTTGTTCATGTTCGGATCTCTTTCAGATAAACGCAGAACCGGCTGCCGCCCAGCGGGCTGTCTTCCACCCAGATTCTGCCGTGGTGCATGTCGACGATCTTGCGGCAATGCGCCAGACCAATGCCGGTACCGCTGTATTCAGTCCGATTATGAAGGCGTTGAAAGATCATAAACACCTTCTCGCGATGGGCTGGCTCGATCCCGATCCCATTGTCGTCCACGGTGACCAGCCAGCCGTCTTCGTAGGGCTTGGCCTGTAACTCGATCACCGGCGCGACATCCGGACGACGAAACTTGATCGCATTGGCAATCAGGTTCTGGAACAGCAGGCGAATCTCCACCCCAAAGACGTTGAGAACCGGCAACTCGCCGACGGTGACCTCAGCACGCGCAGCCTTGATCGCCTCGGACAGATCATCGCAGACGCCCGCGGCCAACAGGCCAAGATCGGCCCGGGTCGGGACGGCCTCAATGCCCAGCCGGCTGTATTCAAGCAGACCGAAAATCAAGGCCTGCATGCGGGTACAGGACTCGATGATGAATCGCAGACTCGTCTGCCCTCGCGCGTCCAGCTGATCCCGGTACTGATTGTCCAGCAAGGAGCTGAAGCTCAGTATCGTGCGCACCGGCTCCTGCAGATCGTGTGAGGCGATGTAGGCAAACTGTTTGAGTTCACGATTGCCTGCCTGCAGCTCCAGGTTCCGCTGTCGCAGCGAACCCAACGCATCGCTCAAGGCCTTGCCCAGATGACGGGCTTCGCCGCTGAGCTCCTCCGGCAGCGTCAACGTAGGATGCTGCTCGCCCACATGCTCGACAGCCTGCGCCAGGCGTGCGATCGGGCGGACCGCCAGCCGAGACAGCCAGACGCCGATCAAAATGGTCACGGCGACCAGTGCCAACAGCAGCAAAGCGGCCTGACGGGCCAGCTGCCGGGCCGGGAGGGTGGCGTCGGCCTTGCTCGTGACCATGAAGATGCCGAGGCGACGACCCAGGTCAGGCGGACCATAGGCCACCGACCGTGCCGCCATGACCCGATCTGCCTCGGCGCGTAACAATCGTTCGTTCGCCTGCGGGTTGGTCAATACAGCGGCCAGACGGGGGAAGACGCTGTCGACGGTCACCGGATCACCGCGTTCAAAGGCGAATGCCCGCCCCGGTTCCGGATGCCAGAGAAACTGCCCCTGATCATTGGTCAGGTAGACCGCCTGGGGCGTCTGTGTCGCCGCCACAATCTCGACCAGTGTGGGTTGGATCGCCAGATTGATGACCACCAGACCGAACAGCTCGCCATCAATATGCACCGGCACGGCCGCGCGGATTACAGGCAGATCCGGTGACTCGATCTGACCGAGCTCACGATTGAGATTAATCGCCGATAGGTAGAGCTGCCCCGGCGCCCGGCGGCGGGCCTGCCGGACATAGTTCCGATCGGCCTTGGACTGCAGCCCCCCGTCCGCAACGACCTCCACCGGCTCGCCCGGTCGGCGGCGCTGCACACGAACCAGTTCCCGGGCATCGTCCGCCATGCCGATGTAGCGCACCTGCAGGTAGGCTGGTTTACTCAACAGGGTCTGCTCAAAGATGACGCTGAGTCGACGCTGCCACTGGGCCACGGTCGACCCATCCTCGGGGTCCGCGCCGTCATGGGCCTGGGCCCGCGCAATCCCTTCGATGGGCGGGGTGCCGGCCAGCAGCGTGACGTCGCGCTGTAGCTCGTTAATGCGTGCCCGGAACATCGAAGCCTGCAATGCCGTGGCACGATCCAACTCGCCGAGCCGGGATTCAATCAGCTGGTCGGTCAGGCGGCTGAGAATCAGGCCCGCTGAACTGGCTGCGGTGACGATGACCAACGCCGACATCACTGCAATGATTTTAGTCGATAGACGCAATCGCACTCGTCGTGCTGACGCTCCGCCTGGGTGCCTGCGCCCATGGTATCGAAGGCGCGATTCGCTCGGGCAGTTTTCGTGAGCGCGGTCGTCTCCGGTAAACTTGGGCCGTGCTCCACGGTCGACGTGAGGGGGGTCGGACACACCGAAAGCACGCCAAAGCCCCAACCGTGGACTGTTTTATGGATCGACCGATCATCCCGGCGCTGATGACCCTGCGACGACTCCGCCGCATGCTGCGCCACAGCGTGTGGCTGCTCGCGACTTCAATCGCCTGGGCCCAACCGTCACCGCCCGACAACATGGACGCGCGTGTTCAGCCCTGCGCTGCCTGCCATGGCGAGTCCGGTCGGGTTGCGGCCGACGAAGACTACTTTCCTTCAATTGCCGGCAAACCCGCCGGGTATCTGTACGAGCAGATGATCAATTTTCGCCATGGCCGGCGACAGCACGACATTATGCAGGCCATGTTTGCGGTCTTGTCGGAGGGCTATCTCAACGAGATCGCCGTCTACTACGCGGCGCAGACACCCAAGCTTCACTCCCCGACCCGCCTGTCGGAGCCCGACGCCGGTGAGATCGAAATGCTGATCCGGCACGGGGACGCCACCCGCAACCTGCCGGCCTGTACGGCCTGTCATGGTGATGACCTGATCGGCGCTAAGCCGACGATCCCGGGCCTGTTGGGTTTACGCTCGGAATATCTGGCGGCCCAACTGGGCGCCTGGCGTGAAGGCACCCGCCGTGCCGCCGCGCCTGACTGCATGCATACGGTGGCCATCCGCCTGAGCCCGGCGGAGATTGACCGTGTATCTCGATGGCTGGCCAGCCAACCCTATCCGAGAAACGCCAAGCCCCTGCCACAGCTGCCCGCGCCCTTGCCGCTACCCTGCGGGGCAAGCCGATGAACTGGCTGAAGCTCGCGACGGCCAGCATCCTGGGGGTCGGACTCATTGCCGGGCTTTGGCTCATCTGGCCGGTGCTGTTTCCAACGCCCGTCGCCGACACCCAGCCAGCCATGACACCGGAGCGCATCGAACGAGGCGCCTACCTGGCCCGAGCCGGCAATTGTATTGGCTGTCATACGGCCAAGAGCGGGCCGCCCTACGCGGGCGGCCGACGAGTCCCCACCCCCTTCGGGAGTCTCTACACCACCAACCTGACGCCGGACGACGCCACCGGACTCGGACAGTGGAGTGCGGCCGACTTCTACCGGGCCATGCACCTCGGGCGCAGCAAGAATGGTGGCTTTCTGCTCCCGGCCTTTCCGTTCACAAGCTACACCCGGATCACCCGCGAGGACTCCGATGCGCTCTACGTGTTTCTGCAGTCGCTCGCACCCGTCGAACGCGTGCGGCCACCCAGCGACATGCGATTTCCGTTTGATACCCAGCTCGCACGACTCGGCTGGCAGCGCCTGTTCTTCAAACCGTCTACGTTCGAGCCGGATCCCAAGGCCAGTGCGGCCTGGAATCGTGGCGCCTATCTGGTTGAGGGCCTCGGACATTGCAGCGCCTGCCACACCATCCGTGGCCCACTCGGCGAGGAAAGCCAGGCCCACGCCTATGCCGGCGGCCCGATCGCCGGCATGGAATGGGATGCGCTGCCGCTCAATCTCAACCGGCGCATGAACGATGTCGACCGACGCGAGATGCATGCACTCCTAAAGGCAGGCACCTCACGCGATAACGCGGTCAGCGGCCCCATGGCCGAGGTCGTGTTCAACAGCACGCAATATCTCGACGACAGCGATCTCGATGCGATGATCACCTACATCGCCAGCCTGCCCGTCACGGACTCCCCAGCCCCCAGGGTCACCACCCGCGTGGATGGCGTGCGGCGCAGCGAATTGATCAAACAGGGGTCCGTGGTCTACGCGAACCATTGCGCGGACTGTCACGGCCGTGACGGCGAGGGTCAGCCCTTCACCTACCCCGCCCTGGCCAACAATCCGCTGGTGTTGGCACCATCGGCGAATAACGCCATTCGCATCGTCTTAGATGGCGGGTTCGCGCCCAGCACCGCCGCGCACCCGCGCCCGCATGGCATGCCGCCGTTCAGCCACCAGCTCAGTGACGAGGAGATCGCCGCGGTGATCAGCTATATCCGGGGCGCCTGGGGACATGACGCCTCGGCCGTGGCCGCCGCCGACATCGCGCGCTACTAGCGCTTGGATCAGCGTCTTCCTAGCGGCCTGTGCCCGCCGCTGGGCGTGACCCACGTGGCCACCAGGCGAGCCCCAGCAGCAGTACGCCGCTCAGGGCAAACAGCAAGGCGCTGGCAGCGGCTAGAACCAGCACGGGGTGATTGAAATCATCGCGCGTGTCGTAGTCCATGATGTGCAGCATCCACACGACATCGAACAGGCGCCACCAGTTGTTTCTTCGCGCCACAACCTGCCCCGTGTCGGCCGACACATAGAGCGCGGTGTCGATGGCGTCATCAAACTGGATGCGCCAGAGCGGGCCCCGGCGGCCACGGGCCTCCGACGGTACGGTTTCGAGCCATTGGGCATCGACGAGTCGCCCGGGGCCGGCGTAATCGGCCTGGGCAATACGCCGTGCAGTCGGTTCATCCAGCGGTGACAAACGGACTCCATCATGCGCCGAGACCAACTGCGGTCGGGCGGTGTCTGCAAGCGGCCGCACGCGGTAAACGGGTTGACCCTGCCACTGCACCAGTCTGAGTTCCGCGACCGCTGACGCCCCCAGATCCAGCCCCTCAAGCACCTGGGCCGGAGAGACGGTGACCGCCTTGAGCTCCAGCGACTCCACCGGCTGCTCGGCGGCGTAATGCAGACCGCGAACCCGCTGCAGGTCAAGGCTGGCCATGATCAGGCCGCCGGCGATCCAGAGGACGACCTGGATCGCGACCAACAGCCCCAACCCGCGATGCAATTTTCGGGTCCAGCGCGTTATTCGGGTTCGATTCATCCGCCTCTCGATTCTCTGCGATACACCAGGACATACACGGCCGGCAGCACCACCAGCGCCAGCACCAGGGTACTGACCAGCCCACCCACCATAGGCGCGGCAATTCGGCGCATGACTTCGGAGCCGGTGCCGTCACTGAGCATGATCGGGATCAGCCCGGCAATGGTGGCGGTTGCGGTCATGACCACCGGCCGCAGGCGTCGCTGCGCACCGTCGCGAACCGCTGCGACCAGGGCCCGCGGTCCGCGCTCGCCCGAAGCCCGATGCGCAGCACGTGCCTGATTCAGGTAGGTCAACATCACCACGCCAATTTCCACCGCAACCCCGGCAAGCGCGATCAGGCCCACCGCCACCGCCACGGACAGGTCGTAATTCAGCCAGTACAGCATCCAGACGCTGCCCGACAAGGCCAGCGGGACGGTCACCAGAATGATCAGCGCCTGGGTGACCGAGCGAAACGCCAGATACAGCAGCAAGGCGATCACCGCGAGCGTGGCCGGAACAACCCATTGCAGGCGCTGCTTGGCGCGCTCCATATATTCGTACTGACCCGACCACTGCAGGGAATAACCGGCAGGCAGATCCAGCGATTCGGCAATTCGCCGCTGCGCCTCCGCCACATAGGAACCGATGTCCCGTTGGTCCAGATCGATGTAGACCCAGCCCGCGCGGCGGGCGTTTTCACTTTTGATCACCGCCGCACCCTCCTCGACCCGGATGTCGGCCACATCGCCCAACTGAACCTGCCTGCCTGCTGCGGTCACGATGGGCAGCCTGCTCAAGGCCTCCGGTGACTCGCGCCAGTGCTGCGGATACCGGAGGCTCACGGGATACCGCTCCAGGCCCTCAACCGTCTCGGTCACGGCCATCCCCCCAACAGCCGTGCGGACAACGGCCTGCACATCCGCGATGTTGAGACCCAGTCGCCCCGCCGCCCGACGGTCGATATCAATGGTGATGTAGCGCCCCCCTGCAACCCGCTCGGCATAGACGCTCAAGGTGCCGGGCACCTCCCCCAGCAAGGTCTCCAGCTCCCGCCCAATCGCCTGGATGGTGCCCAGATCCGCACCGCTGATCTTAATCCCCACCGGGGTCTTGATGCCCGTGGCCAACATGTCAATGCGGGTCTTGATCGGCATGACCCAGGCATTGGTCACCCCCGGAAGATTCACGCGTTGGCGGATTTCGTCGCGGATCGCCTCCAGCGTCATGCCGGGTCGCCACTCGCTTTCCGGCTTGAAGGTGATCGTGGTCTCGATCATGGTCAGCGGCGCCGGGTCCGTGGCCGTTTCGGCACGCCCGATCTTGCCGAACACCGTGTCGACCTCGGGCACGGATTTAATCAGCTTGTCGGTTTGTTGCAACAGCTCCCGCGCCTTGCCGATGGACAGACCCGGCCGGGTGGTCGGCATGTACATCCAGTCGCCCTCGTCCAGCGGTGGCATGAACTCGCTGCCGAGCTGTGCCGCCGGCCAGATGGCAGTCAACGCCAAGGCCGCCGACAGCAGGACCGCAACCCAGGGATGACGGGTCACCCATGCAATCAGCGGCCGGTACAGTGCCGCCAGAACACGGCTGAGCGGATTGTCCTGCTCGGGCCGCACCGACCCGCGCACGACGTAGCCCATCAGCACAGGAACCAGCGTCACGGCCAGCCCGGCGGCCGCAGCCATGGCCCAGGTTTTGGTATAGGCCAGCGGTGCGAACAGCCGGCCTTCCTGCGCCTCCAGCGTCAACACCGGTAAGAACGACAGCGTGATGATGGCCAGCGAGAAGAACAGCGCCGGACCGACCTCCTGCGCGGCGTCGGCCACCCGTTGCCAGTGCCGCCGATCATCTTTGGCCGCGAGGTGATGGTGCAGATTTTCGATCATGACGATGGCGCCATCGACCATGGCGCCGATGGCAATGGCCATGCCGCCCAGCGACATGATGTTGGCGTTAAGCCCCTGCCCGCGCATGATCAGCATGGCGACGAGAAGCCCGATCGGCAGGCTGATCACCGCCACCAGTGCGGAGCGCAGATGGAACAGGAACACCAGGCAGATGACCGCCACGATCGCCAGCTCCTCCAATAAGGTGCGCTGCAATGTCTCGATGGCCCGCCCGATCAAGGCCGAGCGGTCGTACACCGGCACGACCTCAACGCCCGCCGGCAGGCTTCCCTGCAACTGGTCCAAGCGCTTTTTGACCGCGGCGATGGTGGCCTGGGCGTTGCCCCCCTGGCGCATCACGATGATGCCACCGACCACTTCGCCCTGACCGTTGAACTCGGCGACCCCACGGCGTAGCTGCGGGCCCAGCTGGATCTGCGCCACATCTTCCAGCCGCACGACAACACCATCGTCTGCCGTGCGCAGCGGCACGGCGCGCAGGTCATCAACCGAGTCCAGATAGCCGGTTGCCCGAACCATGTACTCGGCTTCGGCCATCTCGATCACGGCACCACCGGTTTCCTGGTTGGCCGACTCGATGGCCTGCTGCACCCTGGACAATGGCAGGCTGTGCGCCTGTAGCCGAACGGGATCGACGATGACCTGATACTGACGCACCATGCCGCCGACGGTGGCGACCTCGGCCACCCCTTCGACGGTTTGCAGTTCGAACTTCAGAAACCAGTTCTGCAGGCTGGTCAGTTGGGCCAGATCATGCTGCCCGCTGCGGTCGACCAGCACGTACTCGTAGACCCAACCCACCCCGGTCGCATCCGGTCCGAGCTGCGGCCTGGCCTCACGCGGCAGCGAAGCCGCAACCTGAGACAAGGACTCCAGTACGCGTGATCGGGCCCAGTACGGATCCGTGCCATCGTCGAAAATGACGTAGACGTAGGAGTCCCCAAAAAAGGAAAAACCCCGGACCGTACGGGCATGGGGCACCGCCAGCATGGCGGTCGACAACGGATAGGTGACCTGCTGCTCGACCACGGCCGGCGCCTGACCTGCAAAGGGCGTGCGGATGATGACCTGGACGTCGGACAAGTCAGGAATCGCATCCACCGGCGTTGCCCGCGCGGCCATGACACCGGCGACGATCACAAAGGCCGTGGCCAGCAGCACCAGTGGACGATTGGCCAACGACCACCGGATCAGCGCAGCAATCATGGCAGTGGCTCCATGGCCGTGACCCGGTAGACCCCGTCAGAGGGCATGTCGACCTGGATACGCACCGTCATGCCCTGCTCGATCGGCTCGAGGTTGACGGCCGGCGCCACGGAAAAGCCCATGGTCATCGGTGGCATGCCGATGGAGTGGATCATGTCATGCGCCAGCACCACAGCGCGCTGACCGCGGTGCAGGCTACGCACCTCGGCGCGTGTCCAAGATCCGGAACCATCACTTCCATGGTCCATCTCGCCGTGGTCCATCTCGCCATGGTCCATCTCGCCATGGTCCATCTCGCCATGGTCCATCTCGCCATGGTCCATCTCGCCATGGTCCATCTCGCCATGGTCCATCTCGCCATGGTCCATCTCACCATGGTCCATCTCACCATGGTCCATCTCACCATGGTCCATCTCACCATGGTCCATCTCACCATGGTCCATCTCACCATGGTCCATCTCACCATGGTCCATCTCACCATGGTCCATCTCA